>JAFZFW010000166.1 GCA_017555685.1 Methanocorpusculum sp. | reverse complement strand
TGTCTTAGCTCCTGCGATGCATGAATCCATGTACCGCCACCCGATTGTCCGCAGAAATCTTGAAAGCCTTCCGTCTCTTGGAATCGAAGTCGTCCCGCCGAGAATCGAGGAAGAGAAGGCAAAGATTGCCGGCATCGAAGAAATCTGTCTCTATGCGGAAAAGGCACTGACACCGCAGAGCCTCAAAGGCAAATCAGTTCTCATCACCAGCGGTTCCTGCCGGGAAGCAGTTGACAGCGTTCGTGTGCTTACCACCCGCTCGAGCGGCAAAATGGGCCGCGAAGCAGCGCTTGAAGCATTCAGACGCGGAGCAGATGTTACGGTTGTCTCCAACACCGAAGTGCACGGAAAAGTCCCCTGCGTGAAAAATATCAGCATCGTCTCCGCAGGAGATATGGCAGAAGCAGTTCTCGCAGAACCGGCGCCAGACTATTATATCAGTGCTGCAGCAATCTCTGACTTCGCGCCGGACTGTGCCGCAGAAAAAATCCACTCCGGAAAGCCGGTCTCCCTCAACCTCAAACCGCTTCCCAAACTCATCACCCGCATGAGCGGCCGCGGCACAAAGATTATCGGCTTCAAGATTGGCGAAGATGCACTTGAGGCAGGACAGAGACTCCTTGCCGAGGAAGACATCATCCTTGTTGCCGCCAACTTCCCGGAAACCATGGGAGCAAAGACCGGTGAATACATTCTTCTGCAGGAAGGAAGTGAGACCCGCGTGTCCGGCGAAAAGGACGAAATCGCGAGGGAGATATGGGACGCCGTGTTGTAGCATTCGCACCGGGACATATCTCCGGCTACTTCAGAAGAGTTGACGGCACAACCACCGGTTCAACAGGAAGTATCGGAGCAGGTATTGTCATCAGCCGCGGAGTAACGCTTACCATGACAGAAGCTGACGCATCCTGCATCATCGTAAAAAACAGTGATGATGACGGCTGGCTCATCAAAGAGGTTCTGCGGACACTTGGTGTTTCCGCATCCGTAACCGTCGATGCCCGGATGCCGATTGGCGCCGGATTCGGGATGAGTGCCGCAGGTCTCCTTGCCGCATATCATGCGGCAAACCGTCTCTTCGAGCTCGGATACTCTGATGCGGAACTGACCTCTTTAGCGCATGACTTCGAGGTCAGACACGGCACCGGTTTAGGTGATGTTGCCGCAGCATCCGGAGGGGGAATTGTGGTTCGGACGTCAGCGGGTATTGACGGCGTTGCAAAACGTATCTTCACTGATGAGCCAATCTATGCTGTCTCTTTCGGTCCAATTCCAACGCCGGACATCATCACCTCACCGGAGAAGATGGAAAAGGTTCGTGCCGCATTTCCCGCCTGCGAGCCGGATGACCTCGCAGGTCTTATGGCAAACTCCCGCTCCTTTGCAGAAAACAGCGGACTCTTAACGCCGCATCTCCAAAACATCCTTGAAGCCTGTGATGCCGCAGGTGTCCCGGCATCCATGACGATGCTTGGAGAAGGCATCTTTGCCTGCGGCCTGCAGGCACCTGCTGTCCTCTCCGAATTTGGAGAGGTGTACACACTTTCGGTCTCGAAAACCGGACCGGTTATTCTTGAGGATTCCTATGTCTGACATTCCAGAAAGCCACCCACGATATCTCTCGCTTAAAACCCGCGAAAACCTGGTAGCCGCAGCCCACGCAGGCGTTGTCTCCTACGAAGGCCTTACTTCCCACGGAAGAGGAGAAGCCTTCGACTACCTCTTCGGAGAAAAGACCTCTGCATCGGCGCTTGCCGCAGAAAAACTCGCAGCCGCTGTTCTTCTCGCGGCAAAGCATCCGGTCTTATCCATCAACGGAAACACTGCCTCGCTTGCCGCGGCAGAAATCGCTGACCTGCAGAAGGCATCCGGAGCACAGGTTGAGGTCAACCTCTTCCACCGGACCGAAGAACGCCTGGTAAAAGTCAATGCTGTCCTCGAAGAGGCAGGCTGTGTGGTCAACCGCGGAGCAGTCGAGCGCTGTGTCCCGCTTCCGCATGACAGAGGACTCTGCTGTCCGGACGGCATCGGCTCTGCTGACGTTGTCCTCGTCCCCTTAGAGGACGGAGACCGCTGTGAGGCATTAGTTAAGATGGGCAAAATCGTCATCACCGTCGATCTGAACCCAATCGACCGTACCTCGAAGATGGCAACGCTTCCAATCGTCGACGAAGTCAGACGTGCTCTCCCGAACATTGCCGCTGAATGCAGACGCCTCAAAGCAGAAGGCGTCACCCCTGTGATGCCGGAGATTGACAGCCGTGCAATTCTGCAGGCCGCAATCAACGACATCAAGGAGTTCTTAGACAATGCTCTGGATTGAAAAGTACCGCCCGCACACATTCGAGGAACTCTTAGGCCAGCCGAGCGCGGCAAAACAGCTTACAGCCTACGCTGAGGCAGGAAATCTTCCGCACTTAATGGTTGTCGGAAGAAGCGGTGTTGGAAAAACCTCTGCGCTGGAAATCTTCTCGCAGGGATTCTATACTGAATCCCCTGCTGAGAACACCACTGTGCTTCCGGTGAGCGTGATGTTCTCGCAGGGACATACCTACTTTGCAGAGAATGAACGCTTCGCCCACCTGTATCAGAAGGGAAAGTCGGTTCTGGCAAACTTCAAGTACATCGTAAAGTGGCACGCATCCTTAAAGCCGCTCTCCGCACCGTTCCGCATCATCATCTTTGACAGTG
>JAFZFW010000165.1 GCA_017555685.1 Methanocorpusculum sp. | reverse complement strand
CATTGCTGCTGGGGTGTCGGTGAATGCGTTCATGATTCCCGGACCCATCTTCATGGTGGTGGTTGCCTGTGCGACTGCGGTTAAGACTGCGTAGCAGTGTCTGTTGTTGTAGTGGTTGGTGATCCAGGCGTAGTCGATGTCCTTGTTCTCTGCGAGTTTACAGTACTCGACGACTTTCTTAACATTAATGTTTCCTGGAACAAATTCAATTCCGTAAGTCATAGTTCTTTACACCTCATTCTAAAAGTTTCATTCCTCAACATAAATATATTCTGATTTAACAGAGGCAATCCGCCGCGAAAAACGGCCGGATTTTCTCTGATGAAAAAAAGTCCGGAAAAATGGCGATTTTGTATGCGCCCTTTGAATGGACCTGCCGGGGATCGAACCCGGTTCTTCGGGTTCGAAGCCCGAAAGGATATCCACTACCCCACAAGTCCGCTGCATTATATGTATGCTCTTCTTCTTTTTAACCCCTGTTGATTTAATACGAAGGTACGCATAATTTTATGTATGGTTTTATCTTCTTCGGCAATCCGTGCCCGTCTGGAAAACAAAACCCTCGGCATTGAACCGTTCGCTGAGGAATCCCTGCAGCCGTCGTCCTATGATTTACGCAGCGCAGAGGATATCGTTATCAAAAAAGGCGAGCTCACGCTGGTCCCGACGATGGAGTTTGTCTCTCTCCCAGAGGACTTATGCGCTACACTCTGGGGCCGTTCGTCCTTTGGAAGAAAAGGCGTTACCTTAGGAGCCGGCTATATTGACCCGGGATTCCGGGGAAACCTCACTCTCTGTATGGTAAACAACGGGCCGGAAGACATCGAAGTCACCAAAGGCATGCGTGTTGTGCAGATGCTGATTCATGCAGTTGAAGGAAAAGTGGAGTCTGCATACAACGGTCAATATCAGGACAGCCACGGTGTTGTACAGTCAAAGCTGTAAAAGCCCGAACGAGAACAGCATCACCGGGAGCATAATTGCTCCCATACAATAAATTCTCGGAACGCCGAGTTTTGCCGGAATCCATCCTACAGCGGATGCAAGAACAAGCAGCATCAGCCCGAAGGGTCCGCAGAATACTGCAGTCAGCAGAATCAGAAACACCAGGACTGCAGCGGAGAGATGCCGCTGATTCATCCGTGATGCATACTGCCCCGCGCGGGAAAATATCACCGTCAGCAGGTAACCGAGACAGGCTGCCGCGCCTGCTGCGGCAAGGAGCAGAAAAATATTCGGCAGCGGAAATTCCGCGACCGCTGCAAGAGTTCCGGAGCGCATACGTCCTACTGCATAGAGTGCTGCAAGTCCTAATACTGCGTTTGCCGTGTTCGCGGCTGACGTTGCAATCAAATACTTTCTCGGCTTGCGCTTTTCATACTCTCCGCTTTTATGAAATGCCAGAAGCGCATTTGCTGTTCCGCTCGAAAAGCCGGGCAGCCATCCGACAATTGCTCCTGCCGCCGTTCCTTTCAGAGAACTGGTCAGCACCTCTTTTTTCGAGACAAAGAGTCCTGAAAACTTCTGTTCGGCAAAGACTGTCTCTGCACGAAGCGCGTGCAGAAGAACCGGGATGCCGAAGAGTCCGGTTAAAAGCGGAAGCAGAACCTCACCCGCACCAAACGCGCCGGATGCAAAGTAGGAAAAGCGCATCGAAAAGATACCAAGCATTCCGGATGCAAAAAACAGCAGAAGCGCCCAGGCAGGAGTTTTGGAAAACACAATCAGAAGGCCTGCCGCGGTTAAGATAACCAGTCCGATTGCCCAGTCAATCTCTGCCTGGAACATCGGCAGAACAAAAAAGAACGCCGCAAACAGCGGCAGTGCATACACAAAGCCCCAGAGACTTCCAAGCGCGCAAAGCCGTACTGCCTCTTCACCGTTTCCTGCCAGATAGAGCTGATGGGCGGGAAGCACAGACAAAACGGTGTCTGCATCCGGGACTCCGATGAATGCCGCAGGTACAGCATCCAAAAACGTGTGCACAATCATACTTGCAACAAGCAGACAGCAGATTCCTTCAACGCCAAATACAAACGAGAGAGGGACTGCCGCGGCTGACACGATTCCGGCGAAGGTATTGGTATGCAGTCCCGGAACAAGGCCTGATATCGCGCCGAGGAGTACTCCGGCAAGGGTTCCAAGCAGGAGAGAGAGCATTATACACTCATACGCATGCGTCGGTTATTTAATTTGGCACGCCAATATTCTCTTATGTTAATCGCCATCACCCAGCATGCCGGAGCTGTGGAAGACGAGGCAATTTGTGAAAAGTACAGTCACAAAGCAAAGTTCGTCGAACCTGCCCGTTATCAGGAACACGCAGACGAGATTGAAAAGTTCGTCACGGCTGCAAATAACAGCGAGTTTGATGCAATCTTTTTCCCGAGTGCGCTTGCTGCTGAAAAGCTTGGGGGATTAATCAATCCGCGCCTTGCAACCAAGGTCAGAATGATTGCAAACGGGCCGCAGACCGCAAAAGACCTCCACAACGTAGGTCTTGCCGCAGAAATGCTTCCGTTCTACTACTCGCGCGACTTAGTGCCGTATCTGGGCAAATGGATTCGCGGAAAAAAGATTGGAATCCCGCGGGCTGACTTCACCTATCCGCAGCTTGCCGCAGACATCGAACGCGCGGGCGGAATGCCGTTTGAGTTCTCCTGCTTCGAACTTGCTCCGACCAACGAGCCGCTTGATTTTGACGGATGCGGAGCTGTTCTTTTCACGAGCCCGGAAGTCTTTGAGATGTCTCGTCTCCCGAAGGTAAAAGACGTCATCATGATTGCCATCGGAGATGTTACAGCAAGCGCTATGATGTATGGCGGCTGTCCTCCGTCTGTTGTCGGCGACGGATCGGTTGAAGGCGCACTTATCGCCTTAAACTCCTATCTCTGGACGGAGAGTTTCTGAGATGGGATACACGGGGATTCTCCTCGTAGACAAACCGCGCGGACCGTCAAGCCATCAGGTTGCCGCCTGGGTGGGCGATATGCTTGGGTGCAGTGTGGGTCACTCCGGAACACTGGACCCGATGGTTTCCGGTGTTTTAGTGGTGATGCTTGGAAAAGCGGTAAAACTCGCTCCGCTTCTTCTCCAGCACGAGAAAGAGTACATCGCCTGCATGCGTCTGCATGCTGATGTTGACCGCGAGACGGTTGAGCGCGTGGTAAAGCAGTTTACCGGCCGCGTTTATCAGCGCCCTCCCCGCCGGTCTGCAGTCAAACGCGCGCTTCGTATCCGCGTTATCTACCGGATTGAGGTTCTGGATATGCAGGACAGACTCGTGCTGCTGCGTATCCGCTGTGAGGCAGGAACCTACATCAGAAGTGTCTGTGTGCATATTGGTAATGTCTTAGGCTGCGGCAGTCAGATGATTGAGCTGCGGCGTACCATGTCCGGCGGATTTACGGCTGATGAATCCTACACGCTGCATGAAATCCGCGATGCTGTTGAGTCCGGCGATACAGCACGCCTGCAGCAGATGATTCTTCCCCCGGAAAAGGCCATCTCCGCCATCCCGAAAATCGTTATCCGCGACACCGCGGCAAACGCAGTTGCACACGGCGCTTCTCTTGCGTCTCCCGGGGTCTTGTCGGTTGAAAAGTTCAAGGCAAACCAGAGTGTCGTACTGGTAACGACGGCTGGAAAACTCGCCGCT
>JAFZFW010000164.1 GCA_017555685.1 Methanocorpusculum sp. | reverse complement strand
TAACACCGGTCGCCCGCAAACTCATCGGCCGCCAGCTTGAATCATTACAGGAGAAAGAATAATGCGTGTAATTTTTATGGGAACCCCGGAGTATGCAATTCGCTCATTAGAGGCAGTCTATGCCGAGCATGAAGTAGTTGCCGTACTCACCAGAGCAGACAAGCCAAACAAGAGAGGAAACAAAATTCAGTTCTCCCCGGTCAAAGAGTTCGCACTCGCCCACAACATCCCGGTGTTCCAGCCGGAGAATCTCAAAGATGAAGCACTCTATGCCGAGCTTGCCGCACTCAATCCAGACATCTCCGCAGTTGTAGCCTATGGCATGATGATTCCAAACAACATCATTGACCTGCCGAAGTTTGGAACCATCAATGTGCACGGGTCGCTTCTCCCGAAGTACCGCGGGGCTGCACCAATGCAGTACTCGGTCTTAAACGGCGACGAGACAGCAGGAGTTACCATTATGTATGTCTCTGAAGCTCTCGACTCCGGAGACATTATCTTAAAGAAGGAGATTCCGGTTGGAGAAGACGAGACATTCGGTGAACTCCACGACCGCTTAGCAGTTCTCGGAGCAGAAGCACTTGTTGAGGCCATGCAGCAGATTACCGATGGTACGTCAACCAGAACTCCGCAGAACTCTGCAGAAGCAACCTTCGCTCCTTCGATTAAGAAGGAGGAATGTGTCATCGACTGGACACTTCCTGCAGCACAGGTGCACAACCGTGTCCGCGGACTCTCGCCAATCCCGTGTGCAAACACCCGCCTTCCGGACGGAAAACTCCTGAAGGTCTACCGCACAGAAAAAGTCGAAGGATACACCGGACAGCCGGGAGAAATTGTCGACGTCATCAAGAAGAAGGGATTCGTTGTTGCCTGCGGAGAGGGAGCAGTATGTGTTGTCTCTGCAAAGCCGGAAGGAAAACGCGAGATGCCGGGCTTTGAGTTAGTCAACGGACATTATGTAAAAATCGGGGATGTGTTTTCAGCAGGAAACTCCTGCTGAACTTTTTTTAGAATTTGTAGCTTGCCGGGTTGAAGATTGCAAGCATTAAGTTATAGAACTCTTTGATAATCTCGATTGGATTCGGGATGAACATCGTCTTCGGGAAGGTATAGACAGCAGTGATTGTCTTGTAATCGGATGAGACCGTTACCTGTGCCGGCTCGCCGTTGATATAGACTGCAGTGTTTTTGTCAAAGACCATATTTGCCCCGGAGATAGGGATGGTGATGGTTGCCGTATATTCAATACCGGCGTCAAATGCACCTTCCGTGAGTTCCGGTGCCCATTTGATGGAAGCAGAGCTCGCAGCGCCGCTTGGGGTTGTTGTTACGGCATTTGCTGCAGTCTGTGCTGCTTCACCGGTTTTTGGTGCGGCAAAGCTTACCCGTACATCATCAACCGAGGCAATCTGTGCGAATGGGTATGTAACGGTTGCTTTGGTGTTGCTTTCCCAGATTACTACTGCAGCATTTCCATTCACTGTTGCTGTTGCACCGTTTTTGATGACATATCCCTCTTTTGCGTTAACAGTGATGGTAGCGGTATAGGGAGTGTCTGGTTCAAATGCTGATTTAGTGTTCCATGCAAGAGTTGCTGTCACCATTTCACTGTTGGAGGTTACAGAAACAGTATTGCTTGGCATTTTCCCAACAGAAGGAGCAGTGACTGTGAAGGAAAGAGCTTCAGCGGTTCCTTTTGGTTCGGTTTCTCCAAATGCATAGGTGAAGGAAATCTTGGAGTTTCCTTCCTGTTTGAAGTCTTTTACCGTCGCACCATTTACCTTCAGGGTTGCAGAGGAGGAAATCGGGTACGCTTTTGCGTTGGTTGATTCAATGACCACTGTAGCAGTGTACTTCTTCCCAAGGACAAATTTCTTGTCTGTGCTGTCCCAGGTAACAGTGGATTTCAGCCCGGTTGTTGGCTTTGAGATGGTGAGAGAAGTCACCGGAGTGTTAGATGCAAGCGGCTTTTCCAGTTTACAGTCAATCTCACTGATTGTGGTTGCTGCAGCTGTTTTATCAAACTTGTATTTTACAGTCACGGTATTTCCGGATTTCGTAACAGTTGCTGTCTTTCCATTTATCGTAGCAGTAACATCGGAGGTAAATTCATATCCTGATTTGTTCGTAACTGGGATAGTGACTGTGTACTGTGTTCCGGCATTGAAGGTTGATTCACTGCCGGTATCCCAGGTAATGGTCCCAAGGTTAACTCCTGTAGATACGGATGCTGTGGTATCCGGTTTTACTCCGGTTGCCGGGAGGTCAATGCCCGTGATAGTGATTGTGGGGATGCTTGTTGCTCCGCTCACACATCCGACACACCCTGCCAGCAGTAATACTGCCAGAAGGACAGTAATAATCTTCCAAGTCTTCATTTTAGATCACCCCGATACAGACGAGTACTGCATAAACAACCACCAGACCAACAAAGGATGCGGCAGCGGCTCCGCCTGCACCCATATCCTGGCTTGATGCAATACCTTTCCAGGCACAGACAGCAGCCCAGATGGATGCGGCAAACATTCCAAGGATTGGAATCCATCCGCAGACGGCAAAGGTCATGGAGCTTCGCATCACCACACCCATGCATTCCGAAAAGGATGCTCCCGGTTCAAGCAGTGCTGCCAGTCCGCCGGAAATTACCGCATGCAGCAGCACGCCGACTATCCAGAGGACAAAGAGCATCAGGATGAGGATGACGAGGAGCAATGGGTTGCCGGCGAGCGAAGTGAAGATCGGGAAGGTTGCTTTGTCCAGCTTTAAGAAAAGCGGGATGATGAATGCAAGGAAGAGTACCGTAATCACTGACCAGATTGCTCCGCTCACGAGGAAGAGCGGCAGAGCCTGCTTTATACCGTCTCTGCAGTAGTAGGAGAAGGCATCCGTCGGGCGGGTAATGAATCCCATGATACTTCCGTTATACGGAGCACGCGGCTTTGGTGCGCGTACCGGACGCTCTCTTCTGACCTTTTCCGGTCTGGAACGTTTCTGTGCTCTCTGCGGGCGTTCCTCAACCGGTGCCGGATGCAGTTCTGCTCCGCAGAAGGAACAGTACTCGTCAGCTGCGTGATTCATTGCATGACAGGACGGGCAGGACATCTGCTGCGGATGTCCCTGCTTTTGCGGGGTGACGGTGGTAACTGTGTAATCACGGCTTTCCGGGACAGTGATTGTTCTGTCCGGGATGACTTCCGTTAACG
>JAFZFW010000163.1 GCA_017555685.1 Methanocorpusculum sp. | reverse complement strand
TTCTGCGTGACCGCTTCGAGCTCGGCTCTGTTCCAGGACTCATACCAGCGGTTGCCCTGCACGGTTAAGCACTCGCCGGTTTCATTTAAGTGGACTTTGAGCGGATTGAGCTTTAAGAGCTTACAGCACCAGCGGTGATCCTTTGCCGGCGGGCCTGCTTTTTCCACTGCCTGCCAGAAATTTCCGGCTTTGCTGATGAACTCAACGTTCTGGGATTTGACAAACTCAATCGTCTCCGGGAACTCTAAGCCGGTGTCGATGAAGAATGCCTTCTCAACACCTGCCTTCTGTGCGATATGCCAGACTGCTGTGCTGTCCTTACCGCCGGAGAACGAGCAGTTAATCGTCGGCTTGAGGCTTAAGTTCTGGCGGATCTCGCGGACGGCTGTGCGTTCCATGTTCTTGAGGTGGAAGGCGTTTTTGGAGACAGCATCCATCCAGGTCGGGTTCGGGAGCTGTTTTGCCGGTTCAACCGAGCCGAGCTCTTTGATTTTGAGGCTGTCGCCTTTGAGGATTCCGGTTCCGTACTTGGACTTGTATCGGACGATAACAACTCCGTCTTCGATGTTCTGCGGCTTTACTGCGATCTTTTTGCCGCCAAGACGTCCCTCGGGGACGGAAAGTGCCGCATCTTCCAAGCGGACAATACCGCGGTCTGCCTTGCCGATGAGCCAGGGAAGCGCTTCTGCTTCGATATCTAAGGCAAAGCGTCTCTTCGACTGGTCAAAGCTGAGCCAGGCAAACCGGACACCGTTTGCGATAATTAAATCGTTTCTGTCCATTCCGCCTGCTTTGTTTAAGACAATGATGTGCGGAAGCGTGACTTTGTCGCCGAAGCGTTCCTGCACGAGACGGACGATTAAATCATAGTCTGCCCCTAATGCCGGGCGGACATCGAACGGCTGCTGGAGGTCGATTTTTATCGACTCGGTCTTGCATGCGCAGGTCTTTGCAAGCAGCGGGACGTTACAGACCGGACACCAGTAGAGCTGTTTCATCAGCTTTGCTCTGATGCTGTCCTTTCTGGTAATCTCAAGACCTAAGGACTTCGGCTTCTCTTTTGGTGCGGTCTTCTTTGGTTTGTGATCCGGCTTTCTTTTCTTCTGCCGGTATTTGGGTGGGCGGTATTCGTGAGGCACAGTTGTGTATATATTTGGGCGTTTTGGCATAAGCCTCTTTTGTGAGGCGGGCGTATATGTATAGTATTATGGGATTAAATCCGGTACCAAGATTACGCGAGGGGGCAACACCTGAGGATATGAACTGGAACGAACGTTTCTACTACTGCTTACAAAAACCGTTCTGGTTCTTCGCCGGGCTTGTGGTGTTCGGTATCCTTGCAGTGGTCTACTCTGTCCTCGGGCTTGTTGGCGACCTGCTGGATATTGCAGTCCTTTTTATCTGGGGTATTGGTATCGTCTATCTGCCGGTGGCACTGCCTGCCTCCATCATCTATGCAACGGTCTTAGGATTCAGATACAGAAAATAATACTCTTTTTTTTCTTTTTTTTTTTAGCCGGTCTCCGGTGAAACGTGCCGTAGAGAACAACAGGAAATCGGATGAAAAGCGCTTTTGCTGTAGTTTACAGAAATCAGAAAAAGAAGTGCATCGACCGGGACTCGAACCCGAGTTTAGGCGTTGGCAACGCCTAGTGATAACCACTACACTATCGATGCATTGCTCGCAATGAGTTGCACTAATTACAATGCTGTATAAGTATTAAAGGGATTCGGTTTGAATCAGGCTTTTGCACGAGGAAGAAAGGATTTCAGAAAGAACCGGGAAAACAAACAAAATCGCGCATAAAACGCCGAGAGGGAGATTTGAACTCCCGAGGTGTTACCACCAGAGGCTTTCGAGGCCACCGCCCTTCCGGACTAGACTATCTCGGCAAACTGCCTTATTGTATTGAACGTCTTTAATAAAAAAGATATGGGGTTTAGGTATTTACATCTGGCCTGCGCCCTTGGAAACCATCATGTCATCGATGCGGATTAAGATGACTGCGGTTTCAGAGGAGCTCTGGATTGCCTGACGCTTAACTCTCTTCGGCTCGACAACGCCCTGTTCTTTCATGTCGACGACCTTTCCGGTGAAGACATCAAGACCGGCGTATTTGTTTCCGGTTGCGTGTGCCTGGCGGAGGTCGATAACTTTGTCAACAGTGTCGAATCCGGAGTTCTCTGCTAAGGTCTTCGGGATGACTTCGAATGCCTTTGCATAGCCTTCGATTGCAAGCTGGACACGGCCGCCGACGGTCTGTGCGTACTCACGGAGTCTGAGTGCGAGTTCGGTCTCGACAGATGCTCCGCCGATAGTGTAGGAACCGTCTTCGATGACGTCCTGAACGACACGCTTTGCGTCTTCGACTGCACGCTCGAGTTCATCGACTAAGTGCTGTGCAGAGCCGCGGAGGAGAATAGTGACTGCCTTCGGGTCCTTGCATTCGGAGATGAAGGTCATCTCGAGCTCTTCGTCCATCTCAAGCTTGCCTGCAGTTCCGATAACATCCTCGGATAAGTCCTCCGGCTTGTTAATCATCTGTCCGCCGGTTGCCTTTGCTGCATACTTGCAGTCCTTCTCTGCAACGAACTCAAGTGCGTAGATGCCCTGTGCTGCGAGGTAGTACTGGACCGGATCTGCAATTCCCTTGGTACAGAGGACAAGGTTGACGCCTGCTGCTGCGAATGCGTCTGCCATTCCCTTCAGTCTTGCACGCTCTGCCTCGGAGAATGCGGAGAGCATGTCTGCGGACTGGATCTTGATCTTGGACTTTGCCTGGGTCTTGGTGATCTCTAACGGACCGGAGAGGAATGCAGCTCTGACTCCGTCGATGGTCTTCGGCATGAGGGAGTCCGGTCTGATCTTGTCGATTAAGACACCCTTGACAAGCTCTGCAGTCATGCTGTCTGCACGCTTGGTCTTGACTAAGATATCATCTTCGTTGATGAGCATCTTGCCGTCTTTCTCTTCTGCAACGCTGCTGACTGCGTCAACAATGACTTCG
The DNA here is from genome assembly GCA_017555685.1 of Methanocorpusculum sp. Lineage (GTDB taxonomy): Archaea > Halobacteriota > Methanomicrobia > Methanomicrobiales > Methanocorpusculaceae > Methanocorpusculum. Next base: position 3,009 of record JAFZFW010000163.1, on the reverse strand, counting down.
CATGCCTGGTCCATGATGTTTTCGATGGACTTTCCGGTCATAGCGGTCTTTGCAATCTGGAGAAGCATCGGCTTGTCTTCCGGAGTGACATCGATTGCAAGGGAGTCGAGGATTTCGAGTGCCTTGTTCATTCCAAGGTTGAATCCCTTTGCGATGATGGATGGGTGGACTCCGGTGTCAAGGAGTTTTTCTGCCTGTTCCATTAAGGAACCGATCATAACAACAGCGGTTGTGGTTCCGTCTCCGCATTCGTCGTCCTGAGTCTCTGCGACCTCAACAACGAGTTTTGCTCCCGGGTGTTCGACAGCAAGTTCGTGGAGGATGGTTGCTCCGTCGTTGGTGATGACGATGTCGTCGCTTCCCTTTGCGACAAGCATCTTGTCCATACCGCGCGGACCAAGAGTGGTTCTTACAGTTGCTCCAAGGACTTTGGCTGCCATGATATTGGAACGGAGTGCTTCCTGTCCCGGGGTGCGCACGACGTTATCTTTGAAGATAACGACCGGCTGGTTCGGATTGTATGCCATAACTAGTTATTCTCCTATACTCGTGATTAAATGGTGGATTGGACGTCTATATAAATCTGTTGTATTGGTGTGTCCAATTAGTCGATACGTTTGACGCTAAACAGCGGGTAGACCGGAACTCCCTCAATTTCTCTGACACCGCGCTTATCGAATAAGACACAGATGCCTGCCGGGTGGGCCTTGTGACGGCGGAGGTAGGTGACAATTTCTGCTAAGGTGTTGCCGGTTGTGATGCAGTCATCAACGATGATGCAGCGCTTTCCGGTGACCTTGCTGAAGTTTCCGGAGATGGATCCGCAGTTGGTATCCGCGTTGTGCTTGGACGGGTGGTAGATAGCAAGGTTTAATCCGTGCTCGGCAGCCATTAAGGTTGCAAGCGGAACTCCTGCTGCGTCAACACCGACGACTGCGTCGATTTCCTCATCCTCATCACAGCAGTTCTCGAAGTTGACCATAAGCATGGAGGCAATGCCCTGTAAGAGGGTTGCATCAGAGCTGACAACCGTCCAGTCGATGTGCACATCTTTTGGTGCTGCAGCGGTATTTTTGCCCTGGGTTAACATCCAGGTGATGGTATCAGTGGATAAGCTGAGTTCGTCAGCAATCTGACCGGTTGGATGTCCTTCTGCATGGAGCATCCGTGCTTTTTCCATGAGTTCTTCTAATGAAGACATGCGTACTATATTGGTTTTTGAAGGGTATATAGTACACGAATGGGAACGGAAAAATCAGGAAAACCCCGCGTGTTCAGCGGTACAGAAACTCAGAGAAAAGAAACGAAAAGAAAATTGTATTGGAGATTTACTCCATCTTGATTGCGCTTTCCGGGCACTCGTCGACACAGGTTTCACAGTCGACGCAGGCTCCTGCATCAATGACTGCCTTGTCGCTTGCATCGAGTTCGATTGCTGCTGCCGGGCAAATGTCAACACAGGTGGTACATCCGGTACACTTTGCTTTATCTACTACTGCTGGCATGAATTTTACCTCTCTGTATATATTTTTCTTATCGTGGAATATATGTTTCTATTACAGTCCAAGAACTTCCTTCATCGTGTAGAGTCCCGGCTCCGCAGTCGGGGCCCATGCTGCAGCACGGACTGCTCCGCGGGCGAAGACTGCACGGTCGTAGGCACGGTGGGAAAGCTCGATGGTCTCGTAGTTCTGGTGGAACTGGACAGAGTGGTCTCCGACAACATCTCCTCCGCGGATTACGTGAACACCAATCTCACCCTTTCTTTCGGTCATACCGCATCTGCCGTACATCTCCTCGGTCTTTCCGGTCTCTTCCTCTAAGACACGAAGGATAGTCTTTGCAGTTCCGCTTGGTGCATCCTTCTTGTGTCTGTGGTGAGCCTCGATAACCTCGATATCGTAGTCGCCTAAGCGCTTTGCTGCTTCGCGGACAAGCTCCCAGAAGATGTTGACACCAACGCTGAAGTTGGTGGTCTTGACAACCGGGACGTTCTTGATTGCCTCAAGAAGCTCTGCATCCTGCTCCGGGGTAAAACCGGTGGTTCCGATAACCAGAGCAACACCTTTTGCTGCAGCGATTTTTGCATTGACCATAGTTGCAGCAGCAACAGTGAAGTCAATCATAACATCCGGCTTTGCCTCGTCGATGAATGCGCCAAGGTTTTCAGACGTTACAACCGGCTTTCCGTGCAGCTCGCCTTCACGGATGTCCACTCCTCCGGCAAACTCAAGTTCCGGATTCTCCATTACCATCTGGGCAATCGTTGTACCCATTCTTCCAAATGCTCCGCAGATAATTACTTTAGTCATAGTGGGAAAGCACCTCTCTCAGTCTCCCGGTCATCTCCGGGCTTAACGAGTCAAGCGGGAGTCTGACGTTTCCGCTCTTAATAAGTCCGCGGATCTCTGCTGCACGCTTCACCGGAACCGGGTTGACGTCCATAAACATTGCCTTGGAGAGCTCCATTAACTCATAGTGCATCTGGATAGCTCCCTGGGTATCGCACTTTCTGAAGCGGTTGTACATCTCAACCATACGGGCCGGCTCGATGTTTGCCGTAACAGAGATAACACCCTGACCGCCGACGGATAAGACCGGGAGGGTTAAGGAGTCGTCACCAGAGGTTAAAATGAACGGCAGGTCGCGCTCGAGGTCGGAGATACCGTCGATGATTGCCATCATCTGATCAATATTGCCGCTTGCCTCCTTGACTCCGACAATGTTCGGGATGGTCTGAGCCATCTCAAGGATTAAGTCAGCCGGAAGGTTCTGACCGGTTCTTCCCGGAATATTGTAGACAATCACCGGAAGTCCGACATCGGCGATTTTCTTATAGTGTTTTAAGAGACCGGAACGGTTTGGCTTATTGTAGTATGGGCTGATAACGAGAACTGCGTCTGCTCCGGCGAGCTTTGCACCAAGAGTCATAACGAGTGCTTCGTCGGTGTTGTTCGAACCGGTACCGGCGATAACCGGCAGGCGGTTGCTTGCTGCAGAAACGGTTTC
>JAFZFW010000162.1 GCA_017555685.1 Methanocorpusculum sp. | reverse complement strand
TCAACAAGCCGGGAGATTCTGCTGTAGTACTCCTGCATGTCCTCGCCTAAGTCTTCGCCGGCGATACAGAGGTTTTTGAGTCCGTCTGCTACCGCATACTTGCCGTTTTCGCGGCTTAACAGGAAGGCGTTCTTGTAGGACTCGAAGGCATTATCGAAGTCCTTGAACTCAGTCAGAATTTCGCCCATCATCTCAAATGCCGTCTTCTCTGCAGGGGAGCCGGAGTAGGCAAGCGTGATGTTTGCGTAGAGGTCGAGTGCTGCGTCATAGTTTCCGGAGGCAAAAAGCCAGTTGGCAGTAGACAGTGCCGGCTCTGCATCAGCGAGGTCTAGGAGCGGGCGGACAATTGTCTCCCACTCTTCAGGACTTACCCGCGGCATGTTGAGCCAGACAATCATCTCCTCTTCCAAAAGCGTGGAAAACCATGCTCCGGCAACGCAGACAACCGCATCATAGACGATGTCAGCGGATAACTCCGGCACGCCGGCAAGGGCAGCCGCTGCAGCATCCAGCGGGAAGGCATGCCAGAAAGGACGGCGTCCGGCGCCGAAGTACATATCGGAATTTTTGATTTTATCGATTACCGCAGACCGGCTCCTGAGTCTCCAGAGTGACTCAGGAATTCCGGTTTCTGATTCAGCGAAGAGTTCAGCAGTTTTATTGGTTCCGGAGATATGAGAGCGAAGGAGGCAGGCAAGGACAGCTTTTCGTTTGCCGTCAGCGGCAGCATAGGAGGAGACGAGCCATTCTTTTAAGGAAGCTTTCGGGACATCCGCTTTTCCGCAGTCGGCAAGAAGCGAGAGAAGCAGACCGCGGTCTTCTTCGTGGTTGAGAATCGAGGATACAACGCGTGCATGGAATCCGCCGTCCACACTCATCCGGTAGAGGAACATATTCTGGAGGACGAGTGCGTCATAGGATTCTTCGGCGTAGTCGAACACAGTTAGATAATCACAGAGATACTGCTGAGTGAGATGCCCTTCGCTGACATTCATGATACGTTAATCTATGCGGTCTTTATATGTAAGAGTTCCCTTTTGGAGTAGAGAAAAGCAGACGGAAATATGCAGTGAAAAAAAGGAGATATTTACAGAACCTTCTCGATTCTGTCGAGTGCCTCTTCCAGACGCTCTAAGGATGCGGCATAGGACATGCGAATCCATCCCGGAGAGCCGAAGGCAAAGCCCGGAGTGCAGGCAACGTGTGCTTCCTCGAGCCATTTTGTAGCAATCGCGTTATCGTCGCCGCCGACGTTGACGAATGCGTAGAAGGCGCCTTCTGCCGGTGCTGCGGAAAGCCCCATTCCGGCAAGTCTTCCGATAACATACTTTCTGCGCTTCTCAAACTCCTGACGCATCGACTCAACACAGGTCTGGTCACCGGTAAGAGCGGCAACGCCTCCCCACTGGGAGAAGGTGGTGACGTTTCCAACCGAGTGCTGCATGACTTTGTCCATGTAGGGGATGACAGAGGTCGGTGCTGCAAGGTATCCGAGACGCCAGCCGGTCATAGCGAATGCCTTGGAGAAGCCGTTGATGGTGATTGTTCTCTCTGCCATATCCGGAAGAGAACCGATAGAGACGTGCTCTTTTCCATAGACGAGCTTCTCGTAAATCTCATCGGACATACAGTAGAGATCGTGGTCAATGCAGGCATCTGCAATCAGACGAAGGGAAGAGCGGGCGAGAACCGAACCGGTCGGGTTGGACGGGGAGTTGACGATAATCATCTTCGTCTTGTCGGTGATTGCCTCAAAGAGGCTTTCGTCCACCTGGAAGTTTTCGTTTAAGTGGTGGTGGACCGGCTTTCCGCGGGCAATCTGCACTGCCGGGTCGTAGGATACCCAGGCCGGATCGAGGATGATGACCTCATCTCCCGGGTTTAAGCAGGCGGTCATGGTGATGCGGATGGCATCCTTTGCTCCGCTGGTGATTAACACCTGCTTTGCATCAACCGGGATGTTGTTTTCGCGTCTGAGCTTTTCGGCAACAGCGTTTGTCAGCTCAGGAATTCCGCGGGACGGAGCATAGTGAGTCTCTCCGCGGTTTAAGGCATCAATAGCTGCCTGGGTAATATGGGCAGGCGTGGCAAAATCCGGTTCACCGACTGCAAGGCTGATGACGTCAATTCCTGCGGCGGTCATTTCCTTGGATTTGTTATTCATGGCCATCGTTGCAGACGGCGGGACAGATGCTATGTTTTCGGAAAGCGGCAACATTACTATAATGTCTGTTCTTAAAATATAAGAAGCCGCGGAGTGGGCAGGGATTGTATTTTCTGTATCTGCCCGCCTGCTAATGGCAAGCGCCGATGGCTCGAAGAAACAGACGGTTATCTAAGCGGGCAGGTACTTAAAACAAAAAAAAGAAAAGTTAGTTGGTTGGGTGATTAGTTAATCGGGACGATGCTGATGAAAACCTTCAGCCCGTCGATGTCCCACTCAGTGTCTTCTGCATCAGAAGACTCTGCGAAGCGGATGGTGAGAACCTCAGCTCTGACTTCGCCTGCAATTACGGCATTCTGCTGCTCGACAAGACCTGCAATACGCTCATCGGTGATGACAACAGAGGCAACAATCTTTGCATCGACTGCAAGACCTGCCTGCTTTCTCATCTCCTGAATACGGCGGATGACCTCACGGGAGTATCCGTCAGACTCAAGCTCCGGAGTTAAGGTGACATTTACATAGACCGTTGCATCCTGCATCGGAGATGCGAAGATGTTCTCCGGCATACGCTCGGTAAAGGTCATGTGCTCCTCAGTCAGTTCGCAGGAGAACTCGCCTTCGGAGAATGCAATCTTGCCGTCTGCGACAAGAGCTGCTTTGAGCTCACTGCCGTTGCTGTTCTCGATGAATGCCTTAACCTTCGGTCCGTCGCGGCCGAACTGTTTTCCGATAGCCTTCATGGTCGGAACTGCGGTCCACTCTAACTTGTCCCAGACACCCTTGACTGCAGTCACAGCGCGGGCGTTTGCTCTGTCGCAGGCCATATCATTCATGGCAGAGATAGCGTCAACAACTGCATCGGACTCGGTTGCGACAACAACCTCTAAGACCGGCCAGCGTCCCTTTCTCTTACCGTTCTGACGTGCGTTTGCAACAGCCTCATCGAAGGACTGGATGAGTTCCATCTCCTTTTCGAGAACTGCATCGCGAAGCTCTTCGCATCCGGCGAACCAGTCCTGCATGTGAACAGATGCAACTTCGCCATCGCACTTGAGGTTCTGGTACATCTTCTCACAGACAAACGGTGCAAACGGTGCCATGATGGTAATTAAGCGGCGCATGACATAGTACATCGTTTCGTATGCCTGAACTTTGGAAACCGAGTCTTCCTCGAGCCACATTCTCGGGCGGACGAGCTGAACGT
>JAFZFW010000019.1 GCA_017555685.1 Methanocorpusculum sp. | reverse complement strand
TTCATGTCTTGCTCAATGGCTTGAGTCTTGACCTTCGGTCAATCCTCTCGCCCCTCGCCATTAGCCGCCGCTCCGGCGGGTCTCTCCTAACACCAAAAACCCAAGTCCGCTCCCGGACTACACACATGCCTCGGGTCGCAAGCCGGAGGCTTGCTCATGGCTTAGTCGCTGACGCTCCCTCGCCCAAACCTCGGCATCAGTTCCGTCCGCCCCGCTCTGTTTTCTACAACCCCGAAAAGACCAGACAGACAAGTCGCCCCGCACGTCTCTACGACCCGTGCTCAATGGCTTGAGTCTTGACCTTCGGTCAATCCTCTCGCCCCATGCCTCGCAGAACTTCGGCATCGGCTGTCCTGTTGGCTTCGGTCGCGTATCGCTTTCAGCGAAACGCTCCCTCGCCAAAACCCCTGCACAAAACATCAAGACAGTAGTATAATATCAGATGGACAACCCATAATATAGATGAATATCTCATGATACTCGTACCAGATACCAGCGTCGTCATCGACGGGCGCGTCACTGCCTTAATCGAGAAAGGCGAATATCGTGACGCCACAATAATTATACCCGAAGCAGTCTTTGCAGAACTCGAAGCACAGGCTAATCAGGGACGCGAAATAGGATTCTCCGGCTTAGCCGAACTCCAGAAACTCTGCAAACTTGCTGATGAAAACCTCATCACGCTAAAATATGTAGGAGAACGCCCGAAGCTCGAACAGGTCAAACTCGCCGGTGGGGGAGAGATTGACTCAATGATAAGAGCCGTCGCTATTGAACACCACGCGACCTTTTTAACCAGCGATTATGTTCAGGCAGAAGTGGCAAAAGCAAAAGGACTTGACGTCGTCTTCTTAAAGTCCGAAACCATCGACAACTTCGCCCCATTACTCATCGATGAATTCTTCGACGAAAACACCTTTGCAGTATACTTAAAAGAGCGTGTCTCCCCGTATGCCAGAAAAGGAAACATCCGCGAATCCAAACTTCTCACAATCCGTGACGCACCATGCACCGAGTACGAACTGCGTGCAATCTCACAGGAATGCCTTGAACGTGCAAAACGCCACCCGGACGGATTCGTAGAAGTAGAACTCCCGGGAGTAACCGTCTCCCAGATTGGCTCAATGAGAATAACCACCACCAGACCGCCGTTCTCTGATGGAATCGAGGTCACCATTGTAAGGCCAACCCGCGAAGTCTCATTCGAGTCCTACAACTTTGCAGCAGCATTAAAGGACCGCTTAAAGAACAACGCAGGCGGCATGCTCATCGTTGGAACCCCGGGCTCTGGAAAATCCACCCTTGAGCAGAACATTGCAACCTACCTCTCAGGCGAAAACTACATCGTCAAAACCATCGAATCTCCGCGTGACTTAATGGTGACCGATAAAATCACCCAGTATACCTCACTTGATGGAAGTATCGCAGCCGCAGGAGAAGTCATCACCTTACTCCGCCCGGACTACGTCGTCTTTGACGAAATGAGAAGAAGCGAAGAACTCGCAGTCTTCGCAGACCTTCGCCTGTCCGGAATCAAAGTCATCGGAGGACTTCACGCAAAATCCGCTCTTGACGCATTAATCAGACTTGCAAGCCTCGTAGACTTAAATCTCATCCCGCAGATCGTCGCAACCATGGTCTTTGTAAAAGGCGGAGACATCTCCGAAATTTACAACGTATCTACCGGCTTTGGAGTTCCAAAAGCATTAGAGCAGATTGGAGACCCGCAGGTAAGACCTGTCGTCCGCTTAACCAACATCATCACAACCGAGACCGTTGCCGAAGCATTCAGATACGAAGGCGAAGTCATGGTAACTCCAGCCTCCGGACTTCCAAAAGCCCCGCCTGTAAAGACCATTGAGCAGGCAAAAGCCGAAGCAAAGGAAAAGGAAGAGGCAAAGGTCGAACCGCCAAAGCCGAAGGCAGAACCAACCCCAGCTCCGGCACCGGCAGAAGCCGACCGTCAGGCCCCGCCAATCCACTCCATGCCGACCTATGAAGTCACCGAAGACAACCCGGCATGGGTAGTTCTTGAAAAGGAAATCCAGAATGAAATCTGCCGCTTCACCGAAGGCGACATCGTCGTCCGCATGATTTCCGACACTAAAGCAGCAGTATACATCGATGATACTGATGTTCCGGCAGCTATTGGAAAAGCAGGCAAAAACATCGCCGCTGTTGTAAGCAAGGTTGGAATCGGAATCGACGTCCGTCCACTATCAGACCTTCCGGGGAGGGAGACCCTAACTGAAATCCAGGCTCCTGCAACCCGCAGCGGACCCGGATTCAAAATCAGAAGCGAGAAAAAACAACTCTCAATCATCTGCCCGGAACACTCCGGAAAGATTGTTGACCTCTTCTCCGGCAAAGAGTACCTCTTCACCGCAACGGTGGATGCTCACGGAGAAATTCACCTCGCAAGAAACTCAAGTATCGCTGTAGAAATGGTGCGCCGTTACGGCGCCGGCGAAGACCTGAAACTCCGCCCCGTAGACTAAATACAATATAGGTAAAATCATGACAGAAAATCTCGTAATGAGCGAAATCGAACCGGCAATCCGCGAAAACTGGATTCCGCAGTTTGAATCAAACCCGAACCCGGAAAAAGACAAGCTGTACGTAAACGTAGCATTCCCGTACCCGTCTGGAGCAATGCACGTCGGACACGGAAGAACCTACATCATCCCTGATGTTGTTGCCCGCTTCTGGAGAATGAGAGGAAAGCAGGTCCTCTTCCCGATGGCATTCCACGTCACCGGAGCACCGGTTCTTGGTATTGCAAAGCGTATCGCAAACAAGGACGAGAAGACCTTAAAGCTCTACGGCGGCCTCTACCGTGTCCCGGCAGAGACCTTAGAGAAGTTCACTGACCCGATTACCATCGTCAACTACTTCGCAGACGAATACCAGCGCGTCATGCAGCAGCTCGGTCTTTCTATCGACTGGAGACGCAGATTCACCACCATCATCCCGCAGTACAGCAAGTTCATCGAATGGCAGTACACTCACATTCACGGTCAGGGCAAAGTCCAGAAAGGCGAGTACCCGGTCAGATACTGCCCGGTCTGTGAACAGCCTGTTGGAGACCACGACCTCCTCGAAGGCGACAGCGCAGAAGTAATGCACTTCGTCTTTGTCATGTACCAGTTCGGCGAGTACAAGATTCCGTGCGCAACCCTTCGCCCTGAGACCATCTTTGGTGTCACCAACCTCTGGGCAAACCCGGAGACCAACTACCTTAAAGCAGATGTTGACGGAGAGAAGTGGATTATCTCTGAAGAAGCAGCAGAGAAGCTCCGCATGCAGAAGCACGAAGTCACCGAACTCGGCAGAATCATGGGAACCGAGCTCATCGACCAGAAGGCAATCAACCCATACACCGGTGCTGAAGTGCCAATTCTTCCGGCATCCTTCGTTGACTCTGACATGGGCTCCGGCCTTGTCATGTCCGTTCCGGCTCACGCACCATTCGACTACATCGCACTCCGCGACTTACAGCAGCAGGGCAGATACACTGACATCACCCCAATCCCGCTCGTAACCGTTCCAAACTACGGAAAGATTCCGGCACAGGACATCGTCGAGAAGAACAAGATTCCAAACCAGGACGACCCGAGAATGGACGAACTCACCCAGGAGCTTTACACCGCTGAATTCTCCAAGGGTAAGTTAAACGAGAACTGCGGAGAGCACGCAGGCAAGTCCGTCCGTCAGGCAAGAGAGGATGTTACCCGCGAGTTCGTTGAACAGCGCGGATCTATCATGTTCCATGAGATGAGCCAGAAACGCGTCATCTGCCGCTGCGGAAACCGTGTTTACGTCAGAATCTTAGACGACCAGTGGTTCATCAACTACGGAGATGCAGAGTGGAAGAAGGCAGTTCACGAGGAACTCCCGAACCTTGAACTCGTCCCGGCAGAGGTCAGAGCAGAGTTCGAAAGAACCACCGACTGGCTCCGCGAATGGCCATGCTCCCGCCGTGTCGGTCTTGGAACCCATGTCCCGTGGGATCCGAAGTGGCTCTTTGAACCGCTCTCCGACTCGACCATCTACATGGCATACTACACCATCTCCCACAAGATCGAAAAGATTGATGCAGAGAAGCTCACCCCTGCTGTCTTTGACTATGTCTTCCTTGGAAAAGGAGATGCTGCAAACCTTCCAATCGATGAGGCAACCGCAAAGGACCTCAGAGCCGAGTTCCTCTACTGGTACCCGTATGACTACCGCTTCAGCGCAAAGGACTTAATCTCCAACCACTTAACCTTCCAGCTCTTCCACCACAAGGCAATCTTCCCGGCAGAGCTTCAGC
>JAFZFW010000161.1 GCA_017555685.1 Methanocorpusculum sp. | reverse complement strand
CGACAGCGCCCTGTCTGCGCCAGGTCTGCATTCTCTCCCAGAGGAGTTTCTTTACACCGGATGCTGCTGGTTTCTTCCATGCATCGCGGACATATCCATACATTGATTTAGACATTTGTAGTTTCACCTCAAGGTTCAGCCGTATGTGTTTACTATATCGGCTACATTCCTTTTGATACGTTTAGTCAGCGTGTACAGCTGTAAACTCTATATTATTGGGTCGAGGTGGTATATATTATTCACGCGGGCAGGACCTCTGCGCAGAATAATGCAGAAGAAATATACACTCAGGCGCCCAATATATACCCCATATTTACCTCGGGGTAATTCAATGCTCGAAAACGAATATCAGCTTGATTTCTTCAAAGAAAACGGATTTGTCAGAAAAATCTGTAAGAAGTGCGGCAGTCCGTTCTGGACTCTTGACCCGAACCGTGAGGTTTGCGGTGACGCACCGTGTGAACCATACCAGTTCATTGGAAACCCAATCTTCAAAAAGCACAGCCTGCCGGAGATGCGCGAGGCATACCTCTCCTTCTTCGAGCAGAACGGGCACACCAGAATCAACCGCTACCCGGTTGCCGCCCGCTGGAGAGACGATATTTACTTAACCATTGCATCTATCGCAGACTTCCAGCCGTTTGTCACCAGCGGAGTCTGTCCGCCTCCGGCAAACCCGCTTACCATCTCCCAGCCGTGTATCCGCTTAAACGATCTCGACAATGTCGGACGTTCCGGCAGACACTTCACCTGCTTCGAGATGATGGCACACCATGCCTTCAACACCGATGACGAGCCGATCTACTGGAAAGACAGATGCCTTGAGCTCTGTACCGGATTTGTCAACTCCGTCGGCGGAGATGTAACTCAGCTTACCTTCAAAGAGAACCCGTGGTTCGGCGGAGGAAATGCAGGAGCATCTGTTGAAGTATTAATGGGCGGTCTTGAGGTTGCAACGCTTGTCTTCATGAACCTCTCCCGCAAGAACTCCGGAAAGCCGCCGGTCATGATTGACGGCAAGGACTACTATGAGATGCCTCTTAGAATCGTCGATACCGGATACGGTCTTGAGCGTTTCACCTGGGCATCCTGCGGAACCCCGACCGCATATGATGCAGTCTTCCCGGAGATGATTTCCCGTCTCTTAAACAACGCGGGAATGGAGCACTACCTCGACAATCCGGAGATTGAGCACATCTTAGGAAAGAACGCAGAGTTCGCCGGATTAATGGATATCAGAGGCGAGAAGATCAGTGACTTAAGAAAGCAGGTCGCTGACTACACCGGCATTTCCGTCGGCAAGCTCGAAGAGATTATTGTTCCGATGGAGAACATCTATGCACTCTGTGACCACACCAGATGTCTTGCATATATGCTCGGTGACTTAATCGTCCCGTCCAACGTCCGCGACGGATACCTTGCACGTATGGTTCTTCGCAGAAGCATCAGAATGATGCAGGAAGCAAAGGTCGACGACGACTTAGGCGAGTTAATCGTTGCCCAGATGGAAGCAATCGGCCTTTCCAACTTCGAGCAGGACCCGGCAATTGTCCGCGAGATTATCGCCCGCGAGGTCGAGAAGTACGAGGCAACGATTGCCCGCGGTACCAGAACTGTTCAGCGCCTTGGTCAGAACTATGCAAAGAAGAACGAGGAAGTCCCGCTTGCAGAGCTTATTACGCTCTACGACTCCCACGGTATTCCGGTAGACACCATCAACAAGGTCTTAACCGAGACCGGTGCAAAGTTCGAAATCCCGGACGACTTCGAGTCCCAGATTGCCGACATGCACTCCGAAAACGAAGGCGAGAAGGCACCAAGTCCGCTTGCCAAGTATGAGGAGCGCATTGCAAAGCTTCCGGCAACCAGAAAGGCATACTATGAGCGCCCGACTGATATGGAGTTCGAGGCAATTGTCCTGGATATCTTAGATGACTATGTTGTCCTTGATGCAACGCTCTTCTATCCGGAAGGCGGAGGACAGCCGTCTGATACCGGTATGCTTGTTTCGGCAAACACGATGGGAAGAGTCGAGAGTGTGGTCAAGTCCGGCGATGTGATTCTGCACAAGGTCAATGGAGCAGGCTTAAAGCGCGGAGACCGTGTCAAGGGTGTTCTTGATGAGGAACGCCGCTGGGCATTAATGCGCCACCACTCCGGAACCCACATGGTTCTGCGTGCCGCAAAGGAAGTTTTAGGTCCGCACATCCACCAGGCAGGTTCCCAGCTTTCCCCGGAGACTGCACGCTTAGACATCAGACACTACACGCACATCACTGCAGAGCAGATGAAGGAGATTGAGGTCAGAGCAAACCGTCTGGTGATGGAGAACCTCCCGAGTGTCATTAAGGTCGAGCCGCGTGTAAAGGCAGAGCAGAAGTTCGGTTTCGCTCTCTATCAGGGTGGTGTCCCGCCAGGAAAGGAGCTTCGTATTGTCCAGATGGGAGCAGAGACTCAGGCCTGTGCCGGTACGCACTGTACTTCTACCGGTGAGATTGGTCCAATCAAGCTCCTGCGTTTAGAGCACATCCAGGACGGTGTCGAGCGTATTGAGTTCGCCTGCGGATTTGCAGCACTCGATGCAATGCAGCACATTCAGGGTCTGTTAAACACTTCCGCAGATGCACTCTCTGTCCAGACCGAGAACCTGCCTGCAACGGTCGAGCGTTTCTTCTCCGAGTGGAAGGAGCAGAGAAAGGAGATTGAAAAGCTCCGTGCAAAGATTGCCGAGCTTGAGCTTTCCCGCCTTGAGGGCGTTGATGTAAACGGTGTCGAGGTTGTTGTCAAGCAGATTGATGTGTCCCGCAAGGAGCTTGTCTCTGTTGCAGGCGCAATCGGCGAGCGCGGAGGCGTTGCTGTCTTAATTACTGCTGCTGACGGCATCGGCGTTGTTGCCGCATCCGGTTCTGATAAGGTCCATGCAGGAAAGCTTGTTTCTGCAGTCTGTGCTGAACTCGGCGGTAAGGGAGGAGGTAAGGACACGATGGCACAGGGTGCAGGTGTTGATGCTTCCAAGATTGGAGCTGCTTTAGTGAAGGCTGAAGAGCTCGTAAAAGAGATGCTCTAAAGAGAGCACTCTTTTTTTATTCTATTTTCTTTTGTTTTGTTTCGTGACAGGCGAGAGGCACGTCAGTGACTCGAGTCATGAGCGAATCGTAAGATTCGCGAAAGGCGAGGGAGCGTTAGCGACTAAGCCATGAGCAAGGCTCGAAGAGACTTGCGAAAGTGCGTTTAAGCGGTTTGCCCGATTTGTTTTCCATTTACTCTGTTGTATGCTCATTGATTTTTTATGATTTTTGATAACGAGGGCACTTTCGGGGGGCGAGAGACGCGCAGCGGCTCAAGCCTGGAGCAAGTCCGCAGGACTGGCGACCGCGCGGTCGGGGATTTATATACTTGAAGATTGAATCATAAGATGCCAGGAGTAATGACCCTGAGTAAAATACATGGGGGTGATAGTATATCACTGCTCGAATTAATCGATGTTAGCATCTTAATTCTCCTGTCCTATGAAATACGGGCATGGCACAAGATGTTAATGAAAAAATGATGAGGGGTCAAACCCTCATTGTTTTATCCCTTCGGGGTTTCAGGCAAATGATTATATCCTCATACGACTAATTATTTCCTGTTAATTCGAGCAGGGGATAGCCGGCTGAACGGAGTCATTAACCGTTTGTTAAACCCGGCATTCACCTCCTTTTCCTTTTGGTGTTTTCTGTATTTTCTTTTGTATCCGGTTATTTGTTTTTGCCCGCACCGGAAAACCCCACACGAATTTATCCCCGCAAAACCCATAATTATACACACTAATGCTCTTCCTCGACTTCGCACAAACCTGCCGGGAAATCGAAAAAATCTCCTCCCGCCTTGCCATGACAGACCTCTTAGCCGAAGTCTTTCCCGCAATCGACGACGAAGAACTCGCAATCTTCGTCCGCTTCGCCCGCGGAAAACTCTTCCCCGACTGGTCAGCCGAAAAACTCAACTTCGGACCGTCACTTCTCTACGAAGCATTAGCATACGTCATCGGCAAAAAACGCGAAGACGTCGTCCGAGCCATCAACAGCTCAGGAGACGCCGGCGAAGTCGTAGAAGAACTCCTGCAGAAAAAACAGCAGACAACCTTCTTCACCGAAGACCTGGAACTTGCTGACGTATACGCCCGCTTCATGCAGATGGCAAAAAGCTCCGGCAGAAAATCCCAGCAGGAACGTCTGCGTCAGGCACAATATCTCTTATCCAACGCATCACCCTTAGAAGGACGCTACCTGGCACGCCTCATGCTCGAAGAAATGCGCATCGGTGTCGGCGAAGGAGTCGTAAAAGATGCCGTTGCCAAAGCCTTCGGCATCGCACCGGAGGTCATCGAGCATGCTCACCAGGCATTAAACGACTTAGGCGAAGTAGCGCTGCTTGCAAAAACCAACCCGGAGCGGCTTGCAGAAGTCACCATCACCCCCTTCAAACCTGTCAAAATGATGCTCGCACAGGCAGGCTCCATCTCCGCCATGGTAGAAACCCACGGACACCTTGCCGCAGAAAACAAATACGACGGCAGCCGCTTCCAGTTCCACAAAGT
>JAFZFW010000160.1 GCA_017555685.1 Methanocorpusculum sp. | reverse complement strand
CCTCATACGTTATAGAAAGGTGTTAGATAATAAGGGTTTTTATTGGAAAAAAAGGTGAGGAGCCTTAACGGAAACTCAGGCTCTCTGTACGGTAATCATGACTTCGTCAGCCATGATAACATCGACTTCCTGACCGGAAACGGTGTAGGTGTAGGTAACCTTCCATGCGTCTTCCGGTACAGCAATCTCTTCTCCGTCTGCGACAACAACTGCCGGCGGGTTAATCTTGTCCTCGTCAGATAATGCCTGAACTGCCTTCATGAAAGCTCCTGCCTTTGCACGGAGGGTCTTTCCGACAACACTCTTGTTGAAGACAACATCTCCAACCTTCTTCTCGAGAGCCGGCTCTTCTGCTTTCCAGACAACCTCAGCGTTCATGGTTCTTCCAAGGTCACCGGAGTCATCGATGTCATGGTTTGGAGTGTAGATGGTAACGATTCCAAGAGGTGCGTTTAATGCAAGGCCTGCATCGTGTTTGTACTTACGAAGAACACCTGCCATCTTTACAACTAAGTCACCATCGCGGAGTGCTGCTTCATCGTCGAATGAGAAGGTGGTCCACGGGTGGTCAATGATTCTCTTTCCGCCGGATAAGTGGTGGTAACATTCCTGTGCGAAGAATGGAATGTACGGGGCAAGCATCGTACACATTGCATCAAGTGTGGTCTCGAGCGTGTAGACTGCACCTGCTCTTTCCGGCTCTTCGCTGTAGAGTCTGCCCTTGACGAACTCAAGGTACTCGTCAGCCATGACATTCCAGGCGAAGTCACGGACAATCTTTAATCCCTTGTCGAAGAGGTAGGACTCCATTGCCTCGGTGACGTCTGCCACTGTCTTGGAGAGGTTTGCCAGCATCCAGCGATCGATAAGAGTGGACGGTGCGTCGGTCTTTGCAACCGGAGACTCCTTCTGAATCTGAGAGAGGGAGAATCTAACGATGTTCCACATCTTGGTCTGGAAACGGGATGCGGCAACAACATCGTTCCAGTTGAAGAGAATGTCCTGACCGGTGGAGGAGCCTGCTGCCGCCCACTGACGGAGTGCGTCAACACCGTACGGACCCATGACATCTTCTGGGCCAATCACATTGTCGCGGGACTTGGACATCTTGAATCCGTCCTCGCCTAAAACCATTCCGTTGATTAAGATGCCGTCCCACGGTTTCTCGCCGAGGAGTGCCATGCTTCTGAGGATGGTATAGAATGCCCAGGTTCTGATGATATCGTGACCCTGCGGGCGAATCTGTGCCGGGAAGTACGGCGGAACACCGCTGCCGTCCCATCCGGTGACGTGGAGGTCGGTGATGGAGGAGTCCATCCAGGTATCGAGAACATCAGTCTCGCCGGTGAAGGAAGTGCTGCCGCACTTCGGGCAGGCGTGCTTTGGTTTGTCGATGGTCGGGTCGATCGGCAGGTCTGCCTCGTCCGGGAGAATCATTTCCCCGCACTGGTCACAGAACCAGACCGGAATCGGGGTTGCGAAGAGACGCTGACGGGAAATACACCAGTCCCATTCCATCTGTTCTGCCCAGTTCTCGAGACGCTGGAGCATGTGTTCCGGATACCACTTGATGTCGCGGGCGGCTTTGACGATTTCGTCTCCCTTGACTCTGACGAACCACTGGCGCTCGGAGAGGATTTCAATCGGAGTCTTGCATCTCCAGCATCCGCCGACTCTCTGCTGAATCTTCTTCTGGTCTTTTAAGATGCCAAGAGCACGCATGTCTTCGAGGATAGCTGCTCTTCCCTCTTTTGCGGTCATTCCTTCGTACTTGCCGCAGAGTGCAGTTAAGGTTCCCTTCGGGGTGAGTGCTTTTCTCAGCGGTAAGTGGTGTTTCTTCCACCAGAAGACATCAGTCTTGTCACCGAAGGTACAGATCATGACAGCACCGGAACCGAATTCCATGTCAACTGCGTCATCAGCGATGATGGTTACTTCGTGACCGAAGATCGGGACTTTTAAGGTGTTTCCAACGATGGACTTGTAGCGGTCATCGTCCGGGTGGACAGCTACAGCGACACAGGCAGCGAGGAGCTCCGGTCTGGTGGTAGCAATCTCAAGTCCGTCGAAGTCGAAGAAGTTGAGGAAGGTTTCTCCGTCATAGTAGGAGACTTCAGCGAAAGCGATTGCCGTCTCACAGCGGGTACAGAAGTTTACCGGGTGTTCATCCTGGTAGATGTATCCGTCTTTGAGCATACGCAGGAAAGAGAGCTGGGTCTTTCCGTAGTAGTACGGCTCCATAGTAATGTATTCGTTGCTCCAGTCAACAGAGAATCCCATGGTACGGAGGGACTGACGCATCTTTTCGATGTTTTCGACAG
Source organism: Methanocorpusculum sp. (assembly GCA_017555685.1). Taxonomy (GTDB): domain Archaea; phylum Halobacteriota; class Methanomicrobia; order Methanomicrobiales; family Methanocorpusculaceae; genus Methanocorpusculum. The sequence continues at coordinate 368 of JAFZFW010000160.1, read as the reverse complement.
TGAGCTCACGGCACATTCTTCTGAACTCTTCACGGCTGACATCGTTTTTGGTGATGTTGTGAATCTCTTCGACTTTGACTTCAGTCGGGAGACCGTGACAGTCCCAGCCCTGCGGGAACATGACGTTGAATCCGGTCATGCGTTTATAGCGGGCGATGATATCCATATAGACCCAGTTTAACGCGTGTCCGATGTGCAGTTTTCCGGTTGGATACGGAGGCGGAGTGTCGATTACGTATTGCGGTTTTTTCGAGTCTTTCTCGAAATAGAAGTCGCTGTCGTCCCACTGGTCGAGCCAGCGTTTCTCGACGGCGGCAAAGTCATAATTCTTTGGAAGCTCCTCAAGAGACATGTGGGGTTATATTTGT
>JAFZFW010000159.1 GCA_017555685.1 Methanocorpusculum sp. | reverse complement strand
GCGAAAACCGTTTCCTTCATCTCTTCCCGCGCCCAATATATAGCCAATGAACAACAGCTTTGAGCGGGAAATGGTGATGTGCATGAACCGCTACTTCACAGAGAACCGCAAACGCGGTTTTGCCTACCGTCTCAAGCAGTCCACGTTTAACACGCAGTATGTGGATATCATTGTCGATTCAAAAGACCCCTGCTATTATCTGGCGATTGAGTGCAAGTCGCTGAAAGGCAAACGTCTTTCCTTTTCCAGCAACTTCCATAAGGACAAGGATGATGTACACCAGATTGATAACATCTCCGGGTTCATCAGCTACACCGGAAGAAAAGGATACCTGGCTGCAGAGTTTCGCGGCGGCCCGAAAAATGAAGCATACCTGATGCCGTGGGAAAAAGTCTTAGAGTACTTTGATTCGGCAGCAAGCATCCCGATTGATGCATTCCGCGAGTGCATTGTGCTCGAAAGAATCACCGGCGGCTACCGGCTTCCGGCAGGGCTTTTGGAAGAATAACTTTTTTTTTGAAAAACACCAAAAACGAAATAGCACTCACTGTATTTGAGTAATTTGAGAAAATCAGGAAAAAGAGTGCTGATATCGGGATTCGAACCCGAGTCGCTGGCGTGAAAGGCCAGCATGATTGGCCTCTACACTATATCAGCCTACATGCTTAGTTGTATTACACAACTGCCAATAACAGTCTACTTCTGAGCATAAAAACCTTTTGTTTTAAAAATAACAAAATCGGCCGGAAACGCCGTATTTCCCATCAGACCCCGAAACACCTATGCAAACGCGGGAAATACAAGCGCGTCAGATTCATACCAGGAATTCAAATCCCGATATCAGCACTCTGCTTGGAGTACAAATCCCGGCATCTTCAATCCAAAACAGCAGATACCAACACTGAGAAACAACAGAAAACAAAAACACGCGAAAACAACAAAGGAAAAAATATTGAGTGAGAGAATATTTCTCTCGAACTTAGATAAGCTTGGAGCGCTGAAGCTTTAAGAGGTCTTCAGTGGTGAGCTTGCCTCCGCTCTTGAAAGCGTTGAAGATAGTCTCTGCTTCCTTGCGTGCGGACTTGTTCTCTTTCACGGTCTTGACCTTCTTCTGCTTGTTGCGGACACCAGTGATAACCTTATCGTAGTCGCGGAGCTGCTTCTGGCACTCGATGAACTTCTTGTGCTCAGCGTCTGCTGCTTCCTGTGCCTCGACAAACTGCTTGTGCTTTGCGTCTGCTCCCTCGCGAGACTTGTCTGCCTTTCTGTAGCACTCGACCATTAAGTCGTGGTGCTTCTGTGCAAGTTCAGCCTTCTCGGTAACTTCTGCGTGCATTGCAGATGCCTGCTTTCTGTATTCGCGTGCCTCAACTAAGCGGGTGCGAACCTCTTTGTTCTGCTCGTGCTCGACTTCCTGGTCCTTGAGTTCTGCCTTGAGCTGCTTGATCTTGTCAACAATCTCATTCTCCTTCTCTTTGGACATCTGTTCAGTCTGCTGCTTCTCCTCGAGCTGGTCAATCTGGCGCTGGATATCTTTTGCGGACGGCTTCTTCTCGTGCGGTGCTGCAGCTGCTGCTGCGGTTCCGCCCTGCTCTCCGCGGAGTGCGTCGATTTCTTCAAAGAGGGCATTTGCCTTGTCGTTTAACTCGTTTCTCTTCTCTTTCAGTGCCTGAACATCATGGTTAGACTGGTCACGGAGCTCTTTGTTCTTCTGAGCATCCTCGACGTACTGGCGGGTTGCGTTGTTTAACTCGTTTCTCTCGCGAGCAAACTGGCTTGCCTGTGCGTTTAACTCATTGCGCTTTGCCTTGTGTTCTTCAGACTGTTCAAGAAGTGTTTTTCTCTTTTCGACAAGATCTTCGGTCAACGTTCTTACCTTTCCTGAGTAGTCGTCTGAGGGTTTCCGGTGAAATGGCATTACGGCGCGGTTATCTTACATACAAAATACTGAATAATGAAGGAAAAACAAGTTCAACTTTTCAATACGTGTATTCAGACTCCCATACCGGTTTACCATCTCACTGGTTTTTGTCAAACCATCAGATGTACGACTTTCCTATAATTAAAGGCGGTCTTAGAATTTAAATATATTGTAAAAACAGCATGCCTCCCGCCCCGCAAACGGGGGTGGGCGTATGCGAAGCTCTTCCATTTCTTCGCATACAAAGGTGTGAGAGGTGATGTACACCCCTCGGATATTGTATTGGTATGAATCCTGTATTACTGGTGTATGGACTGATGTAGTGTGACTGTGTGGGACTATGACCTTAGTTAATCCACTCAAATCCGGTGTTTCCGCTTGCCTGGATGGACTCCTGGCGACCGTAGTGGGTAGAGGATGCCGGCTGTGCGTAGGACTGGACCTGCGGCTGGCTTCTTCCAAGGACTCTCGGCTCAGAGCTTCCGCCGATAATCTGAGGGCTGTGGATACCAGTCATGATTGCCATAACAGAGACCTTGCCTTCGAAATCCTTTCTAACGCGCGCGCCCCAGATGACATCTGCATGCGGATCAAGCTCATAGGTAAGCTGCTGGGCAATCTCTTCTGCATCGTGCAGAGTTAAGTCGTTGCCTCCGGTAATGTGGATAAGACCGCCGGTTGCGCCTCTGAAGTCGATGTCGAGGAGCGGGTGTGCAAGACAGTCACGGATGACAGACTCAGCCTTGTTCTGCTGCTTGGACTCACCGATGAGCATGACTGCAAGACCGCCCTTGCTCATGATTGCGCGGACATCTGCGTAGTCAATGTTGATTAAGGACGGCTCAGTGATAGTCTCGGAGATACCCTTGACAGTCTCAGAGATAATCTGATCCATGACAGAGAATGCCTGTCCGAGCGGGAGGTTCGGGACGAAGTTCTTGAGTCTGTTGTTGTCGAGAACGATAACAGAGTCTGCTGCCTGGCGCATTGCCTCAAGACCATCTTCTGCTTTCAGCATTCTTGCTCTCTCAACCTGGAACGGATAGGAAACCATTGCGATAACAATTGCTCCGTGTTCCTTTGCAATCTGTGCAACGACTGGTGCGGATCCGGTTCCGGTTCCTCCACCCATACCTGCAGTGACGAAGACAAGGTCAGCGTCCTTTAAGAGTTCTTCTAAGGTCGGGCGGGCCATTTCTGCTGCACGGCGTCCGACGTCCGGGAATCCTCCGGCACCAAGACCGCGGGTTAAGGATTTTCCGATTAAGACACGCTTGTCTGCCTGAATCATGTCGAGGTGCTGCTTATCGGTGTTGATAGCGATAGTCTCAGCGCCGCCGACTTTCATGTTGTGAAGACGGTTGATGGTGTTGTTTCCAGCCCCTCCGCATCCAACGATGACAATTCTCGGCTGTCCGAGCATGTCCTCATCGTCGACGATGGAGGTAGTCTGCATTCCCTTCTCGAGTTCTGCGTTTTTCAGTGCTTCGTTGATAATACTCTGCATTTTTGTACACCCCTGAATTAACAGTTAATTCCTATGTCAAAAGTAGAGATTGAGTCGCTGTCCCGTAAAATCCGGTCACTCTTTTGGGAAAGGAAGTCGCGCACAGCGTAACGTACTGCTTCGGAAACTGAGGGGAACTCACCAATTTCTACCAGTCTCTCAAGCATTTCAACCTGCTGCGGGGGTAAACGGATTGTAATTCGGTCCATGATATCTCCAATCTGACATGCGTCAGTCATTTGTCTGACATTTAGCTGACGCACATCAGACATTTAGCTGACATCCTGTTTTTGGACAAAACATAATTGAACTTAGGATATAATAAAGGTATCGCACATGTAATCATCTGATTCTTCGAAAAAACTGCAGTAACACAAATACAACAGAGAGACTATAAGAAAGAGAAGGAACAATAATATAGCAAGCAATGCCGTCAGAATTCCCAAAGAAGGTTATCCACGGAGGAAAAATTCAGGAGATGCGAAAACGCTTCGGCGATGCACTCTTAGATGTGAGCGCGAGTATGAACCCGTTCGTACCGGAATTTTCCTGCGCGTATAATCACGAAGATTTAGCAGTATATCCGGATGATTCCTACTCCGCACTCAAAGAAAAAATCTCTTCAGTGTTCAACCGCGACTGTGAGGAAATCTGTGTTGGAAACGGTTCAGCAGAGATTATCCGCGTTTTCTGCAAGGTTACTGACGGCAAGACCTGCAGAATCGATATGCCGACCTTTGGCGAGTACGGCCTTTCCGCACGCCTGGCCGGAAAGACGGTTGTGCAGCACGAATCAGCAGATATCCGCTTTATCTGTAATCCGAACAATCCAACCGGAATTCTGACCCCGCGCGAGGAGATGTGCAGACTCGTCGCAGAAGCAGAGACAGAAGGGTCGATGCTGTTTGTGGATGAAGCATTCATGGAGCTTGCAGAAAAGGATGAGTCCATCTCCGATATCCGCTCGGAGAATCTGTTTGTGATGCGCTCGATTACCAAGTGCTTTACTGTGCCCGGCATCCGCTTTGGTTTTGCCTTCGGTGAGCCGGAGCTGATTGAGAAAATCGAGACGGCACGTACCCCCTGGACGGTAAATGCGTTTGCAGAAGCTTACGCTATGGAAGCATTCGACCATTACAAAGAGCTCGAAGAGTCTGCTGCAAAGATTACCGCAGAACGGAACTGGTATATTGCAGAACTTGCAAAGCTCGGACTTTCCTGCTATCCGTCGCAGGTAAACTTCATTACTATTCAGCTCGGCTGCCCGGCGGCAGAAATCTGTTCGGCAATGCTGGAGAAGGGAATTCTTGTCCGCGACTGTACATCGTTTGAGCTGCCGGAGTGTATCCGCGTATCGGTGGAGACGCGGGAGAAGAACCGCCGTGTCCTGGAGGCACTTGCCGAATG
>JAFZFW010000018.1 GCA_017555685.1 Methanocorpusculum sp. | reverse complement strand
ATGCGGGAAGCAGAGCGCTATGCGTTGTCTGATGTTTCGCATCTGCTGATTGCAGGGGATAATCTTCTGCATACTTCTGTCATTTCGCAGTGTGCGAAGCGGGAGATTCCTGTCTCTTTCTTTGATATTCACGGAAAGCCGGAAGGTTCGCTTTTCCGCTCCGAAAAGCCGCGTCTTTCCTCCGCGCAGGATGCTGTTCCAAAACATGCCTTTGCGCTTGCCGCAGCAGAAGCGGCAGCGGATGCCCGCATGCGGTTTTTGCATGAGCTTTCTGCTTCCCGGCCTGACTTATTCTATCAGGGTGAGTTCGAGCTTTTAACTCATGCACGTTCCGAGTTTGAGTATCTGATTACTCTGCCTGAGCTGACCCGCGGCTACTCGCTTACGAAGAACATGTACTATGAGATTCTCTCCCGCGTTGTACCAAGAGCGCTTGGTTATGCCCGCCGGGTAGAAGGAGCTTCGCCGGATGCAGTCAATGTCTTATTCTCCCGCGGATATGCAGTTCTCTACGCAACAACCGCTGCAGCCTGTGTTGGTGCAGGTCTTGATCTGAACAAAGGTTCTCTGCATGAAAAACCGGGTGCCTGCATCTATGATATTATGGAGCCGGCGCTTGTTCCGATGGTTGACCGTGCAGTAATCAAAACTGCCGCCTCCGGACTTCTGGACACCTGCACTATGTCTTCATCGCGCTGTATTATCCCTGAAGATGCGGCAGCATTCTTTGCAAAAGAGCTCTCCTCTTCTGTTGACCGCACAGTGATTGAGGAGAATGTCTTCGCATATGCAAACGCGGTAGAGGAAGGAGGCGTTGTCTCCTACCACTATCCGGCGTGAGTATTTTGGCGATCTCTCTTATCTCAAATATTTTCCGCACTGTCACACACAAGACATAACTATTCCCCAAACCCATTCATACACATACATACTGAATAGGATATTATCATGTTACTTATCGCCCTCGCCGGAAAACCAAACTGCGGCAAATCAACGTTCTTCAAGTCATTAACCCTTGCAAACGTTGAAATCGCCAACTACCCGTTCACGACGATTGATGCAAACAAAGGCGTTGCCTATGTGCGTTCCCCCTGCCCGTGCAAAGAGTTAGGTGTTTCTGACACCTGTACGCAGTGTGTTGACGGAATCCGCTTCACGCCGGTCGAACTCTTAGATGTCGCCGGTCTTGTCCCGGACGCACACTTAGGCCGCGGTCTTGGAAACCAGTTCTTAGACAATCTCCGTGAGGCAGATGCTATCATCCAGGTTGTAGATGCATCCGGCAGTACCGATGCAGAAGGAAACCCGGTTGACATCGGCACCAGAAACCCGAAAGAGGATGTTGAGTTCCTCAGATACGAGTTTGCCATGTGGATGGCAGGCATCATCCAGAAGCACCTTCCGCGTCTGGTTCGCCAGGCACAGAACAGAGAACCGGTCTTAATCGATCTGCTCGGCGGGGCTTTAGCCGGTCTTCGTATCAGCCCGGTTGAGATTCGTGAAGCAGTTGACGAGTGCGGCATCAATCTTGCAAAGGCAACTGAAGCGGAAGTCGCAGAACTTGCCGCAGTTCTTCTTCGCGTATCCAAGCCGATGATTATCGCTGCAAACAAAGCAGACCAGGCATCCGAAGAAAACCTCGAAGCATTAAAAGGGCTTGGTGCAGTCCCGACGATTGCTGCAGGTGAACTCGCTTTAAAGTCTGCTGCCTCTGCAAAGCTCTTACAGTACTTACCGGGGGACTCCTCCTTTGCACCGGTTGAGGGTGCAAAACTCTCTGCTCCGCAGGTAAAGGCACTTACCATGATTGCCGAGAACATGAAAAAGCTCGGAAACACCGGTGTTCAGGAGACCTTAAACCGTGTGGTCTTCGATGAGCTTGGTATGATTATCGTCTATCCGGTAGAAGACGAAGGAAAATACTGCAATGCAAAAGGCGTCGTACTGCCGGATGCACTCCTTCTTCCGAAAGGAACTACCCCGCGTGACCTTGCATTCCGTATCCACACCGACATAGGAAACGGCTTCCTCTATGCAGTCGATGCCAAGAGCAAGATGCGGATTAAGGATTCTGCTGAGCTCAAGACCGGAGATGTCATCAAGATTGTCAGTACCGCAAAGTAAGCGGGAAGATATATTAGGATAAAGAACTCAATATAGAATATCTATGGGAAGTGAGGTCTACCAGGCACAGGTGATTAAGGCGTTCTTCGATACCGTTACCGGTACCGACAGGAATCTCACCAGAATATATCTCTGTGTAATCTCTCTTGCCAAACTGCGCAATGAATCTCCGGAGACGATGCGTTTCCTTGTCGAGCAGATGCGTGCGAGCAAGGCGAAGCGTGAGTTATCGATCGATATCCTGGATTATGTCGCAGAAGCCGCCAATTCTCTGGAATCGCGCGCGGCATTTTCCGCCTTTGGTATTAATGAGTCCACAAACGCCGATGATTTCCTTGGTGTTTCCCTGGATTCTCTCTAATCGTTTTTGAGTAGCCGTTTCCTGCTCAACCATATATTAATTAGTTTCTGATGAGAAACATAGTACCGCATGAGTTTCTTTGAGGTTATCAATGACGCAATCGCCAGCGTCAACTTAGTTATTAACACCTATGCATGGTATCTTGCATTCGTGTTCCTGATTGGTTTAGGCCTCTACTTTACTGTCAGAACCAAGGGTGTTCAGCTGAACAGACTTGGTGAGGCATGCAGAGTTGCCTTTACCGGTATTAAAGAAAAGAAAGGTAAGCAGACCATCTCCTCCTTCCAGGCATTCTGTACCAGTATGGGTGCAAGAATTGGTGTCGGTAACATCGCTGGTGTTGCTGCAGCAATCGTTATGGGAGGTCCGGGAGCTGTCTTCTGGATGTGGGTCTTCGCCTGCATCGGTGCAGCAACCAGTTTCGTTGAGTGTACTGTCGGTCAGATCTTCAAGGAGAAGAAGGGCGACGGCTACTTCCACGGCGGTCCGGCATACTATGTCAAGAACGGTCTTGGCAAGCCAAAGTTTGCAATCTTCATGGCACTTTTAGTCATCGTCACCTACGGTCTTATGTTCGTCGGTGTTCAGGCAAACCAGGCATCCAACGCTCTCCAGACTGCATTCGGTGCAGACCTTGCAATCGTCTTTGCAGTTGTTCTTGCAGTCCTTGCAGCATTAATCGTCTTCGGCGGTATCAAGAGAGTCGCACGTGTCTCCACCTGGCTCGTTCCGACTATGGCAGTCCTCTGGATGCTTCTTGCACTTGCTGTTGTTTTAGTCAACTTCACTCAGGTTCCGGCAGTTATCGAGACCATCTTCTCCTACGCATTCGGCGTTCAGCAGTTTGTCGGTGGAGGTATGGGTATGATGATTCTCTGGGGTCTGAAGCGTGGTGTCTTCTCCAACGAAGCAGGTATCGGTTCTATCCCGAACGTCTCCTCTTCCGCAGATGTTAAGCACCCGGCAAAGCAGGGTCTGATGCAGTCTGTCGGTGTTTTAATCGACACTCTTGTTGTCTGTTCTGCAACTGCATTCATGATTATCATCTACACCAACCAGGCATATCCGGGTTACAACTTCGCAGAGCTTGGTCTTGCAGGTTCCTTAAACGGTGTCCCGCTTGTTGCAGAAGCACTCGGAGCAACTATGCTCGGCGCAGCAGCACCATACGTCCTGTCTGTCTTCATGCTGGTCTTCGCATTCAGCAGTTTAATCAGCTACTACTCCATGAGTGAGACCAACTTAAAGTTCATCACTGAGAAGAAGGGCGCACTTGTCGTCTTACGTATTGTCATCGTTGCAATGGTCTTCTTCTCCTCCATGATGTCCATGGGTCTCGCATGGGACTTAGCAGATACCTTCCAGGCATTCATGGGTATCTTCAACACTGCAATCATCCTCTTCCTCGGTAAGTACGCCTTTGCAGCACTCAAGGACTACTTCGACCAGAGAGGCGATGGTGTCGAAGAGCCGGTCTTTGACCCGTCCTGTCTCCCGGACCAGAAGGGTATCACCTGCTGGCCAGTCCAGGATAAGAAGGAATAAGACCCTTTCTGAACTGAAGCAATTCAGTTCACCTTTTATTTTTCCGCGTCCGCATGTTCTGCGGGGCGGGTTCTGATTTTTTTGTCTGGAAATATTTTTTCGATGCGGCATCAGAGTTCTGCAAACACCTGAACCACCCAAGTATTATCTCTCTATAAGTTCCATATATACAGACACATCCATTTTTGGTGAAACTCAATATGGAAGAAAAAGTACATGAGAAAATCCACTGGGCAGATGCGAAGGCTGCTCAGGTCCCATCCGATGCCCCGCAGAGAGTTGCGACCGGTATCACCCCGTCTGGTCCGATCCACCTTGGAAACATGCGTGAAGTCATGACCGGAGACATGATCTACAAAGCTCTCCTTGCCCGCGGCACCGAAGCAGAGCTTGTCTATATCGCAGACGACTTTGACCCACTGCGCAAAGTCTACCCATTCCTCTCCGACGAATACCAGAAATATATCGGCTGGCCGGTCTCCGACATCCCGTGCCCGTGCGGACAGCACAAAAGCTATGCAGAACACTTCCTCGAACCATTCCTGTCTGCAATCGAGGAGTTAGACATCCACCCGCGTGTCATCAGAACCAGCGAAGCATACCGCTCCGGAATGTTTACCGAGCAGATTGCCAAGGCATTAATCCACGCAGAAGAGATTAAGGAAATCTTAGAGCGTGTCTCCGGCAGACAGCTTGAGGAAGGCTGGACTCCGTACTACCCAATCTGTGGAAACTGCGGTCAGATTTCCCGTGCACAGATTCTCTCCCACGATGTCGAAAACCACACCGTCACCTACAAGTGCCCGTGCGGACACGAAGGCGTCTCCGACTACTCCAAGGGAGAAGGAAAACTCGTCTGGCGTGTTGACTGGCCGATGAGATGGGCAACCCACGGTGTCACCGTTGAGCCGTTCGGAAAAGACCACGCATCCCCTGGAGGATCCTACGATACCGGAAAGCTCATCACCCGCGAAATCTACGACTACCAGGAGCCGGTCCCGGTAACCTACGAGTGGATCAGTCTCAAAGGAAAGGGCGAGATGCATTCCTCCAAGGGCGTAGTCCTCACCATCCGCGATATGCTTGACATCGTACCGCCGGAGGTTCTTCGCTTCTTAATTGCCAAGACCAAGCCGGACAAGACCATCGCCTTCGATCCGGGAATGGGACTCTTACGCTTAATCGACGAGTACGACCGTGCAGCACGTGCAGGCGACTCCCGCGAGTACGAGCTCTCCAAGATTAACTCCCCGCAGTCTGCTATTCCGTTCCGCCACATGACCACTGTTGTCCAGATTGCCAGAACTGATGAGGATCTCTTCTCCATGTTAGAGCGCAGCGGATACGAGGTTGCCGACAGAAACGCAACCCTCGACCAGGCAAACCGTGCAAGAATCTGGCTCGAGCGCTACGCTCCGGAGGACGCAAAGTTCGCTATCGCCGAGACCTTACCGGAAGTTGCCGCAAACGAGCCGGCCAATGTCAAAGCAGCTGTTGCCGCATACGCAGCAGCCATCAAAGACGCCGAGTGGAAGGCAGACATCATCCACAATGCAGTCTATGACGCAGCAGAAGCACACGGAGTCACTGGAAAGGACGTCTTCACTGCAGTATACCGCGCATTCTTAGGTGCAGACAGAGGTCCGCGTCTTGGCTGGTTCTTAGAGGCATTAGGCCGCGAAGAAACTCTTGCCCGTCTTGCATTAATGGCATAATCATGGCGAAAGACAAAATCCCCAGAAACCTTTCCGAAGGATGCAAGCTTTGTTATCAGGGAGCAAAGCTTGTGCTCTTCATCTCCGGTCTGTGCGACAGAACCTGCTGGTACTGTCCGCTTTCCGAAGAGAGAAAGGACGTGGACGTCATCTTTGCAAACGACCAGCAGGTAACAACACCGGAAGAAGCAATCGAAGAGGCAGAAATCATGGATGCTCTTGGAACCGGTGTTACCGGAGGCGAACCGCTTTTGGTAATCGAGCGGGTCGTTGAGTTCTGTACTGCCCTCAAAAAGCACTTCGGTGAAGACCACCACATCCACTTATACACCGGCCGCGCTCCGACCGAAGAGGACTTAGCAGCTCTGCAGTCGTGTGTGGATGAAATCCGCATGCACCCGCCGCATGAGGAATGGGCGGGTATTATGGAGTCAGAGTATCCGAAGTCCATCGCGGCAGCTAAACGCATGGGCTTTGATGTGGGAATTGAAGTGCCCTCTCTGCAGGGACTTCGCCACTTCTTCCCGCTCTTCGACTCGCTTGACTTCTTCAACATCAACCAGCTCGAATGGGGAGACGCCTGTGCTGAAGCTATGCGCCTTCGAAAGCTCGAACCGATTAACCCGCTCTGTAACGCCATCAAAGGCTCGACCAAGTGGGCTGGCGAGGTCAACGGTTATCCGAAGGTACACTACTGTACCTCCACCTTCAAGGACTCCGTACAGCTTCGCGAACGCTTAAAGCGCATCGCCAGAAACTCTGCCCGTCCGTTTGACATGATTACCGAGGACGGCACTATCATGTACGGTGTTATGGATCCGTTAGATGACCTTGAGATGATTCTCTCGCTGATGCGTCCGGGAAGCTACTATGAGGAGATGGAGGACGGAACCATCGAACTTGACTGGCAGCAGATGAGAAAAATCCCGCGCAAGTTCGGCGGCGAGAGAAAGATTATCGAGCGTTACCCCAACGATGGTATGATTGTTGAGGTGATTCCTCTTTGAAGCGTCTCCGTGCCGCAGCAGAACGTATCTATGCAGAGTCAGTTCTCCGGAAACTGACGTACACTCCGCAGCATGTCGCCATCATTCAGGATGGAAACCGCCGGTATGCACGGGAGCGGGGGTTAAGTGTTGATACGGGACACAAGCTCGGTGCTGAGACGACTCTTCGGGTTCTTGAGTGGGCAAAGAAGCTTGACATCAGACATGTTACCTTCTATGCATTCTCCACCGAGAACTTCAAACGCGATTCGGCGGAGGTAAACGGTCTGATGGACCTTTTCGTGGAAAAGTTCACACAGATGTTAACCGATGCCCGTATTGTTGAGAATAAAATCAATGTCACCGTTGTCGGCGACAGAACGCTTATCCCGCCGCATGTTCTCAAGGAAATCGAGGCGGTGGAAGAGCGAACCCGCGACTTCCATGATTATTATGTGCATTTCGCCCTTGCCTACGGGGGCAGAAATGAGATCGTCGAGACTGCACGCCGGGTAGTTTCCGCGTATCAGGATGGCAGTATCACGCTTGAAGATATCACGCCGGACAAACTCACCGAGACCATGTATCCGTTAGGAGACATGCCGGCAGTTGACCTGATTCTCCGCACAGCCAACGACCGCCGGACATCGAACTTCCTGCCGTGGCTTGCAAACGGAAACGAAGCGGCAGTTTACTTCTGTGTGCCGACCTGGCCTGAGTTCCGCTATGTGGATATGGTAAGGGCCCTTCGCACCTATGATGAGCGGATGAGAATGCAGTAATTACTCTCTCCGCTTCATCCCGTCAAGCCGCTCTTTATCCTCAGCACTCACCCGCAAAGACTCTTTTATCTTCTGAATGGATTTGTTCAGCGTCCAGTCATCCAGTTTTGCCGCAGCAAGCCAGCGTTCGGTCTTTTCCGGATACTTCACATAGCATTCCGAGACCGCCCACGCACACGCCATCTTTGCATAGTAGCCCGAAAGTCTGGTGTTTTCAAGAATCTCTAACACCGCGTCGATATACTCATCGGATACGAAATGCGCCGTCAGCAGTACAAGCCCGAAGCGGACAGAAAACTCTGTTCCCTCCGCGAGGCATGCTTTCGCGTAGCCAAAGTATGCCGGATGGTTCTTTGCGGCTTTGAGGCTCATTGCCGTGCTGTCGCAGACCGACCAGTTATCGATTTTCGGGACAAAGGCATCAAGTGCAGTGATAATTTCTGTCGTGCTTGCCTTTGCATAGCCGATAACCAGACCTTGGAGCAGAATCTCTTCGAAGGAATCGTCTTTTGCATCCTCTAAGAATTCCTTCCAGTTCTCTTTGGCAATCTGCTTTGCAAGCACCCGGAGCTTCGGGATTCTGACTCCTAAAATGTTTTCCACACCCGGGAGCAGGGAGGAGGAGAACTTCTGATACTTGGGCTCAGCGAGTTTTTCCAACTCACTCCTGACGTGCATCGACGATTCCTTTTCCAAGAGCAAATCCTTTCTCGTATGCGGCAGCTAATACCTCCGGCTTCTTCTCGATGTTTCCGATGGTATCCATGTCATTTTGCAGAAGCTCATCAGAGTATTTTGCATCGATGATGTCGGAGAATGCCTTCATGGTCAGTGTAGGGCCGACAAAGATATCGTCTTTGTCCATACCTCCGATGCAGATGAAGAGCATTTTGCGGATTTTTGCATGGTCCGGCTTGATAAACGGCTGCTTTCGGTAGTATTTTGCCATATAAAACGGCTGACACCGGTCGATAAACGATTTTAGTGCTCCGGGCACTCCGTAGGTCATCACTGGAGATGCAACGATTACGCCGTCGGCTTTCTTTAAGATATTGAAGTATTTATCAAAACCGTCCTCGATTGCGCACCGGGGTTCGAACATGCAGCCGAATGTCTGCATGCAGGCGTGAACATTGATGTGGGCAGCGTTGATTCTTTCAACAGTACAACCCGCATCCTCTACGCCCCGTATTGCTTCCTTCAGGAGTTTATCGGTATTTCCTCCAAGAATATTGCTGCCGAGGATAGCCGCTACCATTTTCGTCATAAAAATGAATTTTTCTTTTGAAGTATTTATAACGTGGGGTTTAGCGAATACTTCCTCAAACTCCACTCAGTTATAGTCAGCCGCCATATGAGATAGTATGACACCAAAGTCTGATCCCTGCATTCCGTCCAAAGAAGGCGGAACTACTATGTCCGGAGGTACTTGTGCCGTCTCTTCCAAAGACGGTGGAGGGTTCCCTGGAAAACACCATGACCTCGAATCAAAAATCGGACATGTTCCGGTTTTCTTCAGAACCCTTGCCGAATCCGACCCGGCAATGCATGACGCGGTCTTAAAGCTCGACTCCTACATCTGGGCAGACGGGCTTCTCTCCAGAAAGCAGAAAAAGCTGATGGCGATTGCTGTCGCTGCTTCTATGCGTGACAGCCATGCAGTACACGCTCAGCTGCAGGGTGCAAAAAATCTCGGCATCACGTTAGGCGAAGTTGATGAAGCACTTCGTGTTGCCTTCATGCTTGCCGGAATGCCTGCCTATGTCTACGGAAAGACAGCGGCAGAATCAATCTTCAAGTAAAATAGAGAGGGGAACTCCCCTCTTACTGTTTGTTTATCCGCTCGCGGATACTCTTTTCCACGAAATCGAGGATGGTCTCCGGATTGAGTTCTGCATCCACTAAAATGAACCGCGTCGGGTTTTCCTCCATCCGTGCCAGATAGTTCTTCTGGACTTCCTCTAAGAACTCTTCCTGCTCGAAGTGTTCCCGCTCCCCGCGGTCGCCAAGGCGTGAAAGCGCGGTCTTTGGAGAGATAAGCAGCAGGAAGGTGATGTCCGGGACAATTGACCAGCGGGCATGTACGGCAGTCAGCCATTCTTTGGGGTTCTCGTGGTATCCTGCAAGAGACACCTGCTGATATGCAAAGCGGGAGTCAGAGTACCGGTCGGAGATAACCAGTCTTCCCTCTTCCAGTGCAGGGCGGACAACGGTTGCTAAGTGCACTGCATGGTCTGCGACAAACAGTGCTGCTTCTGCTAACGGGTCACTGTTTTCTGCGATAGCATGGCGGACGGCATCTCCTAAGTACGGGGATCCCGGCTCACGGGTAAAGAGCGGGTTTAAATCCGCTAATCTCTCTTCCAAGCCGCGGTACAGCGTGGATTTCCCGGACCCGTCAATTCCTTCCAGTGTGATTAACAAAACTCTCCCTCCTGAATGAGTGCTAAGGGGATTGCCCCTTTGTGAACTGCAGTCGATACAATTGCCCCGTCAAATCCTGCGTCAGCTAAGACTTTCAGGTCTGCTTCCGAGCGCACTCCTCCTCCGTAGAAGAGCGGCTTTTTGGTGACTGCCCGAAGCGTGGCAACGAATGCCGGGTCAATACCGCACTCGGTTCCAACCGAGCTGATGTTTAAGATGATGAACCCTTCAAACGGTGTGTCCGCGACGGAAGCCAGAAACTCTGCGGGTGCTTCTCCGCCCGGAATCACTGCGCCGTCTTTGATGTCGATGCTGAGATATCCTCCGCTAAACTCCTCATATGGGGCATCAATAGTCTCAGTTCCGACGATGGTGTGGATTGGGGCCGGCAGATATTCTTCGGGAATTTCTGTGCCGCGGTCAACATACATCTCAGATACTGCATCTTTCAGGCGCAGAATCGTCTCGGTGTGGTCTCCGCAGAAGGCGATTCTGTCTAAGTCTGCGATGTAGAGATACTTCGGCTTCATCACAGCGATGTAGGAGTGCGGCTCGGCGGACGGAGAAAGCCCCCAGGTAAGCGGTTTGTATTCTGCTCTGTTTCCGCTCTGCCCGTGTACGACCAGACCGTCTTGTAAGTCGGCTGCAAGAATTACTTTCATGCTTTAGATGTGGATGGCGCGTCTGATGAAGTCCTCTTCTTTGGTGAAGTAGAGGTTGTCGTGTCCGGTCCAGGTTCCGCATCCGGAGAACTTGACTGCCGGGATTCCGGCGTTGCTTTCACCCATGATGAAGTTGGAGAATGCAGCGATTTCGTCAACGACTGCTTCTTCGGTGATTTCGAGTTCAAGGCCGAAGAGGTCGTGGTCGCCTCTGAAGTCACGGATGGCAGTCATGCCTGCCCATCCGATGGCTGTTCCGCACTGTCCTCTGCGGAATGCTCTGCCGCAGGTGTCAGTGATGATGACGCCGACTTCTTTTCCGCAGATAGCCTTGATTTCGTCGCGGAGTTTTGCGGCGTCTCCCATCGGGTCCTGCGGGAGGATGATGATATTTTCTCCTTCAACATTGCTGTTGTCAACACCTGCTCTGACACCAACGTGTCCGCAGGGGACTTCGGATAAGATGAACGGGTATTCGATGATGATATCTTTGGAAGAGTCAAGAATACCCTGAATAAAACGCGGGTCTTCTTTGGTGAGTCCGGAGATGCGGACGGCGTCTTCGCTTGGTTCGATGTCTTTTAATGCGCGAAGGTAGCCGTTTGCTTTCGAGACGATGGTGGATGCAATACAGACAATGTCTCCATCCTCGAATGCGGTTTTTTCGCAGAGGATTTCAGCGATGTTGTCGCCTGTTTTGATAAGAGGGATGCCGGTAATTCCGGAGACCTGAATAGACATAGTTTTGTTTTTCTTTTGTATGAAGATAAAATAGTAGGTTTGCCCCCGGGTGTTGAGTGTGTTTTGCGTGTCAACCGGCGGGCATTACTTCCCTCATTTCTCCTTCGCAAGTACTCGTGTCAGCAGTGCAATCGTCTTCGCATCCGAAATCTCGCCTGATGTAATCATGCCGAAGACATCATCCCGCTTCACCTTCACAGACTCAATAATCTCGTCCTCATCCATCGCCAGATCCTCACACGGCGAAAGCCCTCTCGCCTCAAAGAGCCAGAGCTTTTCCGTACAGAACCCTGGGGATGAATACACAAATCCGCGGGGAATAATCTCTTCTGCTTTCATCCGTGCCTCTTCGGCAAGCTCGCGGCGTGCGGCATCTTCACGGCTCTCGCCAGCCTTATCCATGCCGCCGGCAGGAACCTCTAAGATATACGAGTCGATTACTGCACGGTACTGCCGGATAAGATACACATACTCTTCATCCGTCGGCAGAATACAGACCGCTTCCACCGGCTGTACAAACAGATACTTCCGCTCTTTGCCGTTTGGAAGCGTGATGTCTTTTGTCTCGATAACAAGCCGCGGGGTGTCGTAGATTATTGTCATGGATTTTCCCTCCGTACCGCTTCAATCAGCGGCAGAATTGCCTCAAAGGAGACATGGTTTTGATGCAGGTCGAGTTTATTTCTCATGGATGAATTAATCATCTTCAGCAGAAGTTTGTGTCCAAAGGTAAGCTTTTCTGCTTCCAGTGCTCCGCGGAGGTGGAAGTGTTCTGCCTGCTTAATCAGAGAGTCAGGGAAGTTCTTCTCCCGCAGGTCGGAAAGATTCTTTTCCGCATCCGGAGAAGTGATGCCGACCGTAAAAACAAACAGCCGCTTTTCTTTGAGGACAGCCATATTGTCAGCAACCGCTGCAATCCCTAAAATCGCCCCGCCAAAGATTGGAGCGCCGAAGATTACTGTATCATATGTGGAAAACTGTTCTGCAGAGAATGTATCTGCCGGGAAAATATCTGCACCAAGCTCTTCTGCAATCCACAGAGCATACTGCTTCGTGCTTCCGTATTTTGACCGATAGAGAACAACTGCCTTCATGCGTACTGTAAAATACGGCGCTCAATCGTATAAGGTTATGGGAAAAAAGGGGATTATGCTTCCTGTGCTTCTGCACGGGATGCAGCTTTTGCGGCACGGTTTTCCGCCCACAGTTCATCCGCACGACTTCCCCAGTTTTCTGCAACGCTCTCGCACTTTGCCGCTAAGTCATGGACATCTTCCGGCGCCTGAACATCCGTAGACTTTGCGCCGGACTTTTCCACCATCTCGACTAACTTATGCGGGTTGTCGAGGCAGGGGCAGGGGCGTAAGTGATTATGGTTGAACGGCTGGTTTTCGCGGTACTGCATAAACAGCGGGGACTTGTATGCTTCAAGAAGCGTTTTTTCCCGGATGTTGGAGTCCGAGTAATGGATGAATGCGCACGGTTCGATGTCACCGTTTGCATTGATATGGAGATAGAATCTGCCGCCTGCTACACAGCCGTTTACATATTCTCCGTCGTTCCAGAAGTCGATTGCAAAAATCGGGCGGCTCTCTCTGATGTGGCGGACAAAGCGGTACATGTGTTCTCTCTGCTCCGGGCGTGCGATAAGCTCCGGGACTGCATCGCGTCCAACCGGCATGTAGGTGAAGAACCAGGCAAACTTGGCTCCTTTGGCAATCATATCATCGATGAACGCATCGTTTCCGATTGCCTCCACATTTTTGCTTGTATAACAGCAGGAGATACCAAACGGCAGTTTGTTGCGCTGTAAAATCTCCATGCCGCGGGTTAAGCGATTATACACGCCGATTCCGCGGCGGTCATCGGTTGCTTTTGCATCTCCTTCAACACTGATTGCCGGAATGAAGTTTCCAACGCGGAGCATCTCTTTTGCGAAATCCTCATCGATTAATGTTCCATTGGTAAAAGATAAGAAGATACAGTCGTTGTGCTTTTCACACATTTTGATGATGTCCTTCTTTCGAACCAGCGGTTCGCCGCCGGAATAGATGAAGAAGTATGTACCCATCTCTTTTGCCTGGGTGATGATTGAATCCCATTCTTCCAAGGTGAGATTCATCTTGTGGCCGTACTCGGCAGCCCAGCATCCAACGCATGCTAAATTACAGGCTGATGTCGGGTCCATTAAAATTGCCCAGGGAATGTTGCATCCTTCCTCATCGCGGAGTTTAATCTTCTTCTCGCGGCCAAGGATTACGGAGTTTACAATAAAATTCTCAAAAACCTTTTTTCTGAAATCATCATCAACGTCTGCATACAAGTCGCGGACAAACTTGTACCAGACACCTTCCTTATCGGATAAAACGCGTTTGACCGTTGGCAGCGGTCCGTCTTCCACTAAGGTCTTGTCTTTATCAAACCGTTCCACCCAGTCAAGAACCTTGGGGATATTTTCATCAGGGTTTGTGTCAAGGTAGTTCAGAATCCGTTTGATTCCAAATGCCTGAAGTCTCTGTTTTATACTCATATCGGACATAATTATCAGCTATTTCAAGTCTGTAATTAGAGATTTGCGTCATTTGTATATATACTTGCTGTAAGCATACATATTTATATAAGATTGGTGTTCGGAGCACTGTTTTCCATGAGCAATATGGAGCGGAAAAAAGAGAGGAGATGTTAAAACATTCCAATGATGTTGGTCACGAAGATAAGCGCGATACAGACCGGACAGACGAACTTAATCAGAATCATCATTGCATAGCGCAGCAGTGATCCCTCTTTGAGGTTCATCTCATCTAAAATAATCTTCGGGCGGGAGAAGTAACCGACCAGAAGACAGATTAACAGAACCATCAGCGGGAGAAGAATTGTACCACTTGCGAAGTCGAACATTTCGAGCAAGTACATGTCTCCGATGCGAATCCAGTCGAGCACTCCGTATCCAAGCGAGATGATTCCCGCGACGATAAAGACATAGATGCCCATGATGAGAACTCCCTTGAGACGGGAAAATCCAAGCCGGTCTTTG
This sequence comes from Methanocorpusculum sp., assembly GCA_017555685.1. Lineage (GTDB taxonomy): Archaea > Halobacteriota > Methanomicrobia > Methanomicrobiales > Methanocorpusculaceae > Methanocorpusculum. The sequence goes on along the minus strand of JAFZFW010000018.1, from coordinate 3,788 downwards.
AGTGCGGTAACCACCACTTCAAACTCGGCGATTGTGGAGGTTAAGGCGGCAAATGCAAGCAGGATGAAGAATGCACATCCGGTGACAGCGCCAAACGGCATCATGGAAAACACCAGCGGCAGTGATTCAAAAAGTCCGCCGGATCCAATTGCTGCCGGGTCACCGGCGGTATAGAGGTAGCTTGCCGGAACGATGAGTGCTCCGGAAAGCATGGAGACGATGAAGGTGAAGAATACTGCAGAGCCTGATGATTTGAAGATGTTGGCCTTCTTGTTCAGGTACGATCCGAAGGTCACCATCACACCAAGTCCCAGTGAGAGCGAGTAGAACACCTGTCCGAGTGCTGCCAGAACTGAATCCGCACCGAAGTTTTCCGGATGCGGAGCTAAGAAGTAGACAAGTCCGTCCATCGCTCCTGGGAGACTTAAGCAGTCATAGACCAGAATTGCTATTAAGATAATCTCCATCGGAAGAACTACTTTGCAGACGCGTTCGATACCTCCCTGCACTCCGCAGTAGACGATAATTCCGGCAATTATAAGGTAGAATCCGAGCCAGAGAAGCGGCTCAAAGGTTGATGCGATGTATGCAGAGTAGAATCCGGGAGCGGCTGCTTCAGCTCCTGCTCCGGAAAGATACAGGAATCCGTATTTGGTAATATTGGCTCCGAGAACGGCAAAATACGGCTGACTGAGTGCACAGACAACGATACAGGTTACCCCTAAGAACTTGAACTTCGGGTTGAGGTTGGTGAATGCATCAAGAACACCAAGTCCGGTTCGTCTGCCGATAGCAAACTCAACAGCCATTAAGGTGATTCCAAATGTCAGAAGAATAGCAAGGTAACAAAGGATAAAGAGTCCTCCGCCATGCTCAGCGGTAAGGTAGGGGAATCTCCAGATACATCCAAGACCGACAGCAGTTCCAGCTGCAGTCAGGATAAAACCCAGTGAATCGCTGAATCCTCCGCGTCCTCCGTCATCAGACATATGGTATTATTGAATGCAGGATGTTATAAATTAAGAGGATTAGTTTTTGATTCTGCGTGAACGGGCACGCATTGTCCAGAAGACAACAATAATTATAATGACGGCAACTATGTAGGCAACAATCGGGATGAAGCTCATCGTAAAGTTCTGGCTCATCATAACAAGCGAGAGACCGATAACAATTGATGCCATCATCAAACCGATGACGAGTTTGTCAACTGAACTGCTGATGGTGTCACTCAAGCGTCCGACCTCTTTTGCGGCGATGTCTACTTTGAGTTTGCCCTCGGATGCCATCTCCAAAACACTGCTTATCTGTTTGGGGACATTGGCGAGATCTTCCATCTTCATTTTTGCCTCAAGCATCCGCTTTTGTACGGTGTCCGGGCTTTTCATGTCTTCAGCCAGAATCTGTTTTAAGAACGGCTGGGCTTCGTCGACAAACTGCAGGTCGGGATCGAGCGTGAAGGCGATGTTGGAGACCAGCATCAGCGCCTTTAAGAGCTGCATGATGTTCGGCGGGATTCTGATGTTGTTTCTCTGGAAGAGTTCCTGTACGGTTCCAAGGAGAGCCGGGAAGTTCATGCGGCTTCCCATCTCTTTGAAGTCCTGCAGGGCAAGGTAGAGTTCTCCGCGGATTTCTTCTATACCTGACTGCGGGATTTTGACGCCTAAGTTTTTGATACAGCGAAGCGTTAAGTCTGTGTCTGCGGAGAAGAGTGCAAGCATCAAAGAGATGAACTTGTTTCGCATGTCCTTCATCAGGACACCGCAGACGCCAAAGTCGAGGAAGACAATTTCTCCCTTGGGAGACACCTGAATATTTCCTGCGTGCGGGTCTCCGTGGTAGAAGCCGTCCTGGAAAATCTGAATCATGAAAGCCTTAAGCCCTAAGTTTGCCAGTTCTTTGGGGTCGATTCCGTGGGATTTGATGGTCTCTACATCGTCACTTCTGAATCCGGCAATAAACTCCATCGCAAGGAGTTCTTTTCCCGAGTATTCCCAGTAGATTTTCGGAATTTTAATCCGCGGAAGGCCGGAGCGCTTCATGTTGCGGGCAAGGCGCTCGGCGTTGTTTCCGTCCCGGGTGAAGTCCAGCTCTTTTTTAATCTGGACGCCGAAGTCTTCGACTAACGATACCGGGTTGTACATGCGAAGCTCGGGCTTTTTCTCTTCGATGAGTTTTGCGATGGAACGCAGAAGACCGATGTCCTGCTCGATTTTCTCGGCAATCTTCGGTCTCTGAACTTTGAGAGCGAGAACCGTTCCGTCTTCGGTGACCGCACGGTACACCTGGGAAATGGAGGCGGCGGCTAAGGGCTTCGGGTCAATGGAGGTGAACAGGTCTCTCCAGTCGGGGATGTAGTTATCGAGTGTCGGGATTACCTCGTCGAAAGGAACAACACCTACTCTGTCCTGCAGTTTGGAGAGTTCTGCAATCATCTCCTGCGGGAAGAGTTCGGTTCTGGTACTCATGAGCTGACCGAACTTGACAAAGGTCGGGCCTAAGTCTTCGAGAGCCATGCGGAATCTGGCATAGACGGAGTATTCACTGTATTCGTCTGCCTGACTCTTCTTTGCGGTTCTGGAGATGGCTGCACCCGGGAAGAGTTCATTTAAGTAGAAGCCGAATCCGTATTTGACTAAAACATCGGCAATCTGTCCGTATCGTCGAAGGCTCATATTTCCCATTTTGACCGTTATGTAGTATTGTAGGCCGCATAGGTAGATATAGTATTTCTTCGGGGGAATGCTCTTGTCTGTATTTTGTCTGCTGTGGCTAAGGAATCATACAGTGAATCCAGGTTTTCCCGGGTTTTGAAAAGAGCAGTTGTAATCCTACTGTAGTAGGATATAAGTTTTCATCTATGATAAAATCTTCTTTTATCTTTCTTTGGAGAGCGGAATACGGATTTTTCGCCCGCTTTCTCCCTCTCTAAAAAACAGCATTTTCGTTCCTATTTATGTAGGATTGAAAGACGAATCTGTTTTCCATTAATCATCAGCAGAAAAATACCCCTAAATATCTGCATATTCCGGCAAATTTTGAAACGTCATCATTTTTCTTTACATCCTACTACAGTAGGATTAAGACGAGTCCTTTCTTGTCTTACTTGGAGATTCAGTTATGAATGAAATAGCAAAAAATGAAATGCGGAACTACCTGTCCGCCGCGGGATTCTTTGTGCTTGCACTGACTACTCTTGTGGTCTGTACTTCCTTCCTTTCCCAGACTGCTGAGAATACTCTGTCTGTTCTGACAGGAACAGATATTGTGTGCAGTATCCTTCTCCTATTATTCGGCATTCTTCTTGCAGTTCTTGGAAAACGTGATTTAATCGCCATTACCTTCCTGATGTTTGGTTCGATTAAACTTCTCATGACAACAGCGAGTTTGATTGGAATATCTGCAGGAGATAATGTTGATTTTTTCTTTGTTAATGCCATTCTTCAGATTTTCCTCCTGATTCTGGCACTCATTCTGCTGACAGCAAAAGACAAGGCAAAGTATCCGCTTGCACTCCTTATTGGACTTGAGGGATTCAACATTATCGGTTTCCTCTCTCCTGCCAACCTCATGAATGTGATTCATGGCTACTCTCACCTCATCCTCGCAGTTCTCGCTCTGTACTATGCCTTCGCCTGCGCATCCGAGAGAATTATCCTTCCGCTTGGCAAGACCTTATCTGCAGACCAGGAGACTGACTTCAAAAAGTCTGCATCTGCTCTTGGCTACCTCACGATTTCTGCAAGCATGGCTGTCTGGGCATTCTTCTATATCTTCAACGCCTCCGACCT
>JAFZFW010000158.1 GCA_017555685.1 Methanocorpusculum sp. | reverse complement strand
TAGAGAAATCTCCAAGTAAGACAAGAAAGGATTCGTCTAAATCCTACTGTAAGAGGATGTAAAGGAGAAACAGAGAAAATGAAAATTTGTTTGATTTTGCAGAAAATCAGGGAAGTTTACCTGCTGATGGTTGATGGAATACAAATTCGTCTTTCACTCCTTCAAAAATAGGATGGAAATCCATTTTTTTAGAGGAGAGAAAATGCGTACGGAAAATCCGCATTTCACCCTACAAACAAAGATAATGGAAGATTTTATCATAGATGAAATCTCATATCCTATTACAGTAGGATTTCAACCACTCTTTTCAAAATATTAGAGAAAGCCCGATTCACCATTTGATTGCCCCGCCGAATAGGGCGACGCGGTTGCAAGCCCTTCGGTCTCGCAAGTCAAAGCCTTGCTCAACCTTTGAGTCGCTTACAGCGCCTCTCAGGACTTGCTCAAGGATCGAGCAAGCTCTCGCCATTAGCAGTCGCCCAGGCGGGCACGCTAAGAACACCCACACCAAATCCAAGCCGTATAAACGAAACACACCCAAAGCGGCTTGGCGGTGCAATCTGAAAAAAAGGTTGTTAGAAAATCTCTATTTGGTATTCAGTGATTTATTCTTTACAGGATAAGGAACATCCCTCTGTTCCGCGAATAACACCGCAGATTTCACAGAATTTCCTCTCCAACTCTTCTTCGGAGAGGTTCTTGGTCTGAATCTCTTTTGCAAGATTCTTGATAATCACCATGATTTCATCATCAAAGACAATCCGGTATCCGCGTTTTCCGGAGAGATACTGGGAAATTGCAGATGGAGCGACTGAGAGAGCTTTTGCGACCTGTACCTGGCTGATTCCAAGCCCGACAAGTTCTGCAGCGAGCGTGGCCTGAATTGCAGGAATTATATTCATCACAATGTCCTGACAGGGAGCTTTAACCATAATAATTAGTAATGCTTCACACTGATATAAGTCTTCCTTTCGGAACTCTTACGGGAAAAAAGTGATTTAGAGAGAGAATTCTTTAGTCTCGTCGCGGCTTTCGCCTTCGATCTTTTTGAACAGTCCCGGCTTGCTCTTCGGGATTAAACAAAGCGGGCACTTCCACTGGTCCGGGATGTCTTCATATTTAGTTCCCGGTTCGATTCCGTGCTTCGGATCTCCGGTTTCCTCGTCATATACCCATCCACAGTAAATACAATACCATTTTGCCATACTTAATAGTTACACAGTGAACTATTTTAATATACCTCTTGCGGCATTACCGAATACCTCTTATAGTTTTGAGAACGAATAATTTGTTAACGAAATTTTCGGTTGAGAAAATCAATGACTGTCACACTCACACCTGAAGAAGTTAAAGCCAGATTCGGACCAATGTTCTGCCGCCGTCTGCTTGTTATGACGGACGAGAAGCACGGGATTGCAGAGATTCACGAGGAGTGCCATGCACGCGGTCCTATTGAATGGGATCACATGAACCGCAGACGTGCAGGCGGCGCTCTTGTCTCGGCGAAGACGGAAGGGTGTAAGATGACGATGACCGCAAAGCTCGGCTGTCACCCGGTACGCTTTGGTCCGGCAGCAACCGAGCTTGGCGGGCAGGCGCTGGAAGCAGTTATTGTGAAGGGCAATGAGGTTCATACCTCCTGGGCAGGAGCAGCAGGTGCCGGGGTCGGCGTTTCCGCCTGTCTTGCCCAGGCTCCGGGTGTTATCCGCACGGAGTACTCTTCCGAGGCAGACTTAAACGTCGGAGGAGCACGCATCTGCAGAAGCACGGTGGTTCTTCCGAAGTACGAGAAGATTACCTTCGGCATTGATGATACTGATGTAAAAGAAGAGGGGGCTACCTGGGTTCTTGCGCTTCAGTGCGGAGAGGCATGTGCAATTGAGGGTGCGGTTTTCCTTGGCATGCGTCTGGTGCAGCTCAATCCGAAAGCACCGAACAAGACCACAAACTGTACCGGCTCTGCCATCAGCTTTGCCGTGCTTCCGGAGAAGAAGGCGGAACTTATCGCCTTTGTGAAGTCCTATGTGGAAGAACACACGGTAAGCCCGGAGACCGGCATCTGTTATATCGAAGGTCTTGTTATGCCGGAGTCTCCGTACAAGAAGCAGATTAAGACTGAACTGTTAACGGTCGAGTATGCAAATGAGGAAGCTAAGCGTCTTGGGGTTACCTATATCGATTCGGCAAACGATAAAGGAAGAATCGGGTCTCTTGGTGCGCTTCTCTGGGCCAACGACGGCGTGGAAGCTGCCGGTCTCTTCGGCGAAGAGGCATAACTTTTTTTTATTTCCGTATCAGGGATTTTTTGTATCTTCCTGATATCTGATGTTCTCTAAATGTTTTAAAAAATAAAAAAGAGAGAAGGGCTGGAGGGTTAAAAAATATTCAGGCAGATGCCTGCTGCGGGGCGGCAACTGCAGTATTTGGGAAGTATAACATCTGTCTTGCGTCGCGGAAGTTGAATTTTTCAATGATTAATCCATTCTCCTTTAAGCGGCGAAGTGCATATCTGACGGTGCGCGGAGCAAGTCCGGTCGCCAGAACAAGATCTTTATGGGTCTGAGAGCCGGTTACTTCCAGGTGGTGGAGGATGGTTATACAGGATTGAGGCATGGTTCTTCTTTGCATACATAACAGTTGTTTTTAAAGTATATATAATTAACTACAATTGTTCTGTGCATTACGAACAAATTATTATTTTCCAAAATATTTGTTCGACAATGTCTGAACCAAAATGCTCGGGATAAATTAAATTTCTGTGAGCGCAAATAAGGAAGTATGCTGACGAAAATGGAGAAAAAAGCTCTTGCTGTGCTTCTTGGAGTAACGGCAGTTCTCTTGGTTTTCTTCCTCTGCTTTGGTGTGCTGTATCCTGATGCCGGAGTAGTGCCCTACACGGCAGATGTTGCAGATAAAACGCGCGTAAGTTATGAGGGAATCATCCTCGAATCAAAGCTTACTGCAACCGGCGGTCATGTGATTCTCAATGTCTCTGGTGTGTCTGTCTTTATCGAAGGCGGGGCAGAAAATCTCTTCTATAAAACCGGTGACCGCATCCGGGTCATAGGCATCGCAGACACCTATGCCGGTTCGCGGGAAATCGTAGTTGGCACGGCAGGTTCTGTCACGCTCATCGGATAACCGGTGTTTATTTACCGCCAGACGCCAACTCCTATGTATGAGTGAATATCCAAAACCGGGAGACACCGTTGATCTTCTGACCCTGCGGGACCTTCGCATCCGCGAAAAGATCAATGTCTATCTGTACATGGATGCCGAAATCGCGGCAACGTCAACAGTGGAAGAGGATATCAAAAAATACCGCTTCACCGATATGGACTTCCGCCCGGTCTTAGAAATCGAGGACTGGTTCAAAAATATGCAAAAGCAGCTCAAGCAGATAGTAGGTCCCGGAGCAAATGTGGAACAGATGCTCAAAGAACAGCCGCTTGAAGCAGAAATCTTAGACACCGGCGTTCTTGAGACACCGGTCGGTCTTCGCCCCTATCTCAAATGCCTGCTTCCATTCCTTGACGAAATGGAAGAGATTGAAGTCAGACAGGCAACCGGAATCAAAAATCAGTAATGTTTTATAGAACAGCAATCCATATTGTTTTATAAAACTATGTCTTCCGACAGACTTCTCCAAAATGTAGTCAGCATCCTTCTGATGACCGGCTACAATGTCTCAGAACGCTGCGAGATTCGTCCACGCAGTTTTGATCTGATGACCACCAACGGAGAAAATCTGTTCGTTATCAAAGTCGTTTCTCAGATTGACAGCGTAAATGAGGATGTGGCATGGGATCTGGACAAAATTGCCCGCCATCTCCACGCTGTTCCGATTATCATCGGAGAACGCGCCCGTGATATTCCCTTGGAACGCGGTGCGATTTATCTCCGTTATGGAATTAATGCAATTTCTCCTGCCACACTCTACGATTACCTGGCAGAAGGAGAACTCCCGCTGGTCTATGCATCACCCGGGGGTCTCTATGTCAATATTGATGCAGACCGTCTTCGCGAACTTCGGGAAAACATGTCGATGTCGTTAGGAGATCTTGCCCATGCATTGGGTGTCTCCCGGCGTACGGTCAGCAAATACGAAAGCGGAATGGGAACCACTCTGGAGATGGCTATGCGTCTGGAAGAGTTCTTC
>JAFZFW010000157.1 GCA_017555685.1 Methanocorpusculum sp. | reverse complement strand
GCACGCATATATTCGGATTTATCCCTCTTCACCGCAGATGAACGGATCTGCCGGGACATACGGCGGCTGTTTTCCCAGATTGACGAGGGAAAAATCTCCGGCGGATATGAAAGCCTGCTGGTAAGTCCGAAAGAGATGGAGGAAAAACTCCTCGAACTCATCGAGCGTGAGGTAAGCTATCAGACAAACGGAGCCCGCGGACATATGATTTTGAAGATGAACTCCTTAACCGACAAGACGATTATCAACGCGCTCTATGCGGCATCACAGAAGGGAGTAAAGATTCAGCTGTGTGTCCGGGGAATCTGCATGCTCCGTCCGGGTGTGCCGGGACTTTCGGAAAACATCACCGTAGTATCTGTTGTCGGAAGATTTTTGGAACATGCGAGAGTATTCTATTTCGCAAACAGGGGAAAGCACGAAGTCTATATCGGAAGCCCGGATATGATGCCGAGAAATCTGCACAAAAGAGTTGAGATTCTCTGTCCGGTGTATGACGCAGACTGCCGGATGTTTATCGAAGAACTGCTTTCCACCTGGATTTCAGACAAAGTGGAAGGATACCATCTTGATTCAGCAGGGCGGTATGCCACGCTGGAAACCTCGGGTCTTACCGCGCAGGGACAGTTTATTCAGATGATGAAACAATGACAGGAATTCTTTGCAGTATAGTAAAAGAGGAAAGAGAGATAGTACAAACCGCACAGACTGCAGAAGAGGTCTGGCGGGAATACTACATCCCTCTTTTAGGAGAAGCACAGGTATCGTATATGGTTGAGAAGTTTCAGTCTGCACAAGCCATTGCACAGCAGATTGCAGACGGATACACCTATTACCTCCTCGAAGCAGACGGAAATGTTGTCGGATATGCCGGAGTCTGCCCAGGCGACGGATATCTTTTCTTAAGCAAGCTCTACATCAGAAAAGAGGAGAGAGGAAGAGGATTTGCATCAAAGGCCCTTGCTCTGGTAAAAGATACCGCAAAAGAGCGGGGTTTTTCCAGAATCCGGCTGACAGTAAACAAAGGAAATGCAAACTCAATTGCTGTCTATAAAAACTGGGGCTTTGAAACAGTGGACTCAGTGGTAACTGATATTGGTGAAGGGTTTGTGATGGATGATTATGTGATGGAATTGGTACTCAACACTTAATACCTCTGAGATAAAACATATCTATAGATTTCCATATTGTTGAAATCTTTGTTATCACCACCATGTCACCTCCAAAACACACCCGTCAGAAAGGAAGAAACGCTTCCGCCTATCACAATGCCGAGCATGCAGGCCGCATCGAAGAACTCGACAGAAAGCTCGCAAACTTAGGCATCAGGATTAAAGACGAGGACAGCCGGAAAGTAACCGGCGAGGTTTTTGATGAAGTCACTCTTTTATCGCTCTATAAGCTCGTAAACAAAAAAGTCATCTCATCACTTGGAGGGTCAATCTCTTCCGGAAAAGAAGCAAACGTGTTCATCGCCGGACGCGAAGAGGATGAAGTGGAAACCGGGGCTGCAGTCAAAATTTACCGCATCAGAACCGGAAACTTCACCACCATGTCCGAGTACATCATCGGAGACCCGCGGTTTGCTTCAATCCGCCGGACGCACAAAGACATCATCTTCGCCTGGACAAAGAAGGAGTACAGCAATTTAGCCCGTGCTGCTGACGTCGGCCTTCCCTGTCCGAAGCCGTACGCATTCGACAGAAACATCCTGATTATGGAGTTCTTAGGCGAAAACGGCATCCCGTACCCGCAGATGAGACAGCGCCTCCCGGCTGAACCCGAAGAGACCTATGAAGAAGCAGTCGGCCTTATCCGCGATTTATACCAGAAAGCCCGCCTTGTCCACGGTGACCTCTCTGAGTATAACATCCTGACCGGACCCGACGGTCTCATTCTCATCGACATGGCACAGGCAGTAACCCCCGAACACCCGAAAGCCTACAATTTCCTTTTCCGCGACATTGTCAATATTAACCGTTTCTTTGAGAGGAAATGTTCTATCCGCGACCCGCACGAGATTTTCCGCGAAATCGTAGGCGAAGAATTTTTCGAGATATAATCATGACTCAGGAAGTTAAGATCCCAAACGACAGAATCGGCGCAATTATCGGAAAAGGCGGAGAGACCCGCAAACACTTAGAGAGAGTGCTGAAAGTAACGCTTGATGTCGACAGCCAGACCGGAATTGTCGAGATTACCAACGAAAACGATGCCTTAGCAGAAATCCGTTCGATGGAGGTAATCAAGGCCATCGGCAGAGGATTCTCCCCGGAGAGAGCAAAGAAACTTCTCGAAGATGATGATATGGTATTAGACATCATCGATGTAACCGATGTCGCAGATACTCCGGACAAACTCGCGCGCATCAGAGGAAGAATCATCGGCCGTGACGGAAAAGCCCGTGAACAGATCGAAAACATGACCGGTACCTCAATCTCGGTTTACGGCAAAACGGTCGCAATTATCGGTCTTCCCGAGCAGATGAATGACGCGCACACTGCAGTCTCAATGTTAATCAGCGGCTCGGAACACACTTCTGTGTTCAGTTACCTCGACCGCAAGAGAAAGGAAGCAAAGATGGACATGATGTCCTACTATTACTAACCCTTTCCTGTCATTCACAATTATTAAATACAAAGAAGAGTTTTCCAAAGTTCCACTCGCAACAAAGGGGTCTTGACGCGGGAAGCGTATTTCATGAAAATAGACACATTACCGATTCCAAAAGCCTTGCGCGACGCATACAGCGCTTTAGGGATTTCCGAACTGTACCCGCCTCAGGCGGAATGCATAGAAGCCGGGCTTTTTGAGCGGAAAAACATTTTAGCGGCAATTCCTACGGCTTCCGGAAAAACCCTGATTGCTGAGATGGCGATGCAGAAAGAGATTGCCGATGGAGGAAAATGTCTCTATATTGTCCCGTTAAAAGCCCTTGCTTCTGAAAAATATGATGATTTTTCGGGAAAAGGTGTCTCGGTTGGAATTGCAACAGGCGACCCTGACCAGAAGGATGAGTACTTAGGGCGCTATGATATTATTGTTGCGACGTCTGAGAAGACCGATTCTCTCCTCAGAAATAAGGCAGAATGGCTCAAACGCGTTTCTTTGCTCGTGGTTGACGAGATTCATCTGATTGGTGATGAGACGCGCGGGGCAACGCTGGAGATGGTGATTGCAAAGATGCGGTATCAGAATCCGCATCTCCAGGTTATCGGGCTGTCTGCTACTATGGGAAACCCGGAAGATCTCGCAAAATGGCTCGATGCGGCACTGATTACGAGTGAGTGGCGGCCGGTTGATTTACGCGAAGGCGTATATTATCAGGGGAAGATCCGGTTCGGCAATACAGAGCGGGCGGTTGCCTCACCGAAAAAGGACGATGACCTGAATCTGCTTTTGGATACAGCAGAAGAGGGAGGACAGTGTCTGGTGTTTGTCTCGTCCAGGCGTTCGGCAGAAGCATTTGCAAAAAAGGCAGCTGCCGCTTTGAAGAAATCATCGCCTGAGCTTGACCGATACGCGGAGATTATCGCAAAAGCAGATGCTACCGCGTCAGGAAAAGTACTCTCGGAATCGGTGAAGAAAGGTGCTGCCTTCCATCACGCAGGGCTGCCGCGGGCGGCACGGGCGGCAGTGGAGGAAGGATTCAGAAAAGGTGAGATTGTCAGTATCTCATCTACGCCGACGCTTGCTGCCGGGCTGAACCTTCCTGCCCGCCGGGTTATTGTGCGGGATTATCAGCGGTATGACGTAAGAACCGGCATGAATAAGATTCCGGTGATGGAGTACCGGCAGATGGCAGGCCGTGCGGGACGTCCGAGACTTGATCCGTACGGAGAGGCAGTCTTAATCGCAAAAGAGGAGAAGCGGGTTGATGAACTGTTTGAGGAGTTCATCAACGCTCCGGCAGAAGACATCAAATCGCAGTGTCAGAGAGAGAGTGAACTCAGAGGTCATCTGCTCGCACTGATTACCTCCGGGTTTGCGTCAACCCGCGATGAAGTCTCGGCATTCATGGAGAGGTCGTTTTACGCAAGTCAGAAAGCGGTTCACCGCAGGCTTGACCGGAATGTAAGCCGTGCGCTGGAGTTTCTGACAAATGCAGGAATGATTGATGAACTCGGAGGAGTGTTTTCCTATACCGGATTTGGTGCGTTATCGTCCCGTCTCTATCTCGCACCTGAATCCGCACTGATGATAAAAGATGTGCTCAGCACACACGCAGGAGAAGAGTTTTCCCCGTTCGGTGTTTTGCATATGCTGTGTATGACACCGGATATGTTCCGGTTCTATCTCAAAGCGGCTGATGAAAAACTGGTTGATAAAATTATCAGCGAACGCTGTGATGAGATCTGGTCCGAGGAATGTACGGAGGAGTTCTTCGCAGCGGTAAAGACGGCCGCGGTTGTTGAGGAATGGGCTTCCGAGGTTTCCGAAGAGATGATTGCCGAACGGTTTGGTGTCGGCGGAGGGGATATTCATGCAGCTGTGGAAAATCTGAAGTGGCTTCTGCATGCGGCAAAGCGGATTGCCCGCGAGTTTGCACCATCTTTAGAGCAGGAGATGAGTATCCTTGAGATGCGGGTCGCAAATGGTGTCAAGGAAGAGCTTATCCCGCTGATTTCCCTGAAAGGAATCGGACGTGTGAGAGCACGGCGTCTGTTCTCCCGCGGAATTACCAACCCGGCAGAGCTGCTGGCCGCTGATAAAGCCGAGCTTGTTTCGATTTTAGGAGCGGTAACTACGGAGAATGTGTTACAGGAAGCAAAGCGGAAGGGCGGAGTAAAGACCGAGCGCGATGAGGAGCTGGATGATATTATGGAAAAGAAAGAAGAGGTTTTAGCACAAACCAAAACGGAGACAAAGAAACAGCCGACGCTGTTTGATTTCTGAGGTGTTGAGATGATTATTTTCTGCGGAACAGTAACAGTGGATGAGGTAAAAAAGACAATTGCACAGGTGAATGATGCGGCAGAACAGACTGATTCAACGGTGGTTCTTTTCGATGCGGAGAAGATTGCCGGTTTTTCCCATATTGAATCTGCGGTGATGCATGCGAAGAGATCGTTTGCGCAAGGAAATGCTATTGCCCGCTCTCTTTCAATGGAGATTCTGGTCTATGTCTCCGGTCAGCGGCAGTGTTCTCTTGCATCAAAGTTCGGGCTTCATGAAGGAGAGAATGCGGTCTATGTCCTGATTTTAGATGGAGATGAAGAAAGAGCCGCAGGACTTGTTAAGGAGATTGTCACAGAGTGTGAGCCATTCTTACCAAACGAGGATAAACTGAAGGCAGAGTTTTCAATTACGGATGCAGAACTGGAAGCCGCGGGCGAAAACAGAATTGAAGAGCTGGTAATTGAGCGTGTGGCGTTAGTTGACGCCTGGAAATAAAAGAAAAAAAGTGGTTTTATTCCTCAACCACTTTGGATAAGGTAATTGGACCGCTTAAGGAGAGTCCGTCATCAGAGATGGTGTATTCACCAAGAGGGAAGGTCTTTTCGTTGGTAGTAATCTTATACTGCTTTTCATAACCCTCAACTTTCGACCAAGT
>JAFZFW010000156.1 GCA_017555685.1 Methanocorpusculum sp. | reverse complement strand
GTTCATTCAGACACTGCAGGACTTAATTCTTACCCCGAGAGGCTTTGACTACAAAGTTATGTTTCCGGGACCGACCGGAACAAACGCTGTTGAGGCCGCGTTAAAGATTGCCCGCAAGGCAAAAGGACGCTCAAACATCTTCGCTCTTATGGGCGGATTCCATGGAATGTCCTTAGGGTCTCTTTCCCTTACTACCGAGCGCAGTGCACGTGATGCATGCGGAGTCACTTTAGGAAATGTAACCCACATCCCGCATCCGGCTATGATGCCAGAGATGGATACCATCGCCTATATGGATATGCTCATCTCAAACGATCACAGCGGTGTTGACAAGCCTGCGGCATTAATCGTTGAGACGGTGCAGGGAGAAGGCGGTATCTTTGTTCTCTCCGAGGAGTGGCTCCGTGCCGCCCGAAAGCTCTGCGACAAGCATGACATTATGCTTATCGTCGATGATATTCAGGCAGGATGCGGCAGAACCGGTTCGTTCTTCTCCTTTGAGAGAGCAGGCATCAAGCCGGATATCGTTGTCATGGCAAAATCGATTGGCGGAATCGGGATGCCTGCCGCGATTGCTCTCGTGAAGCCGGAGTATGATGTCCTGCTTCCGGGAGAACACAACGGAACGTTCCGCGGATTCCAGCTTGCATTCATCGCCGGAAAGGCGGCACTCGAATGTCTTATCAACGACAATCTCGAAGCCGAGTGTAAGAGAAAAGAAGGAATCATCCGCGACTTCTTAACCGAACGCGTTCCAAAGATTGCAGACAACCTGCCGGTTCGCGGAATGGGTGTGATGTGGGGCGTTGATTTCGGCGAGTATTCCCCGTTAATGGCATATGATATCCGCAGAAGATGCTTTGAAAAGGGTGTCATCTTAGAGCTTTGCGGAAGAGAGGATACCGTTGTCAAGATTATGGCGGCAATCACTATCCCGGACGATGTTCTGATTAAAGGACTTGAAGTGGTTTGCGAGGTAATGGCTGAAGCCATCGCAAACCCAATCGAATAACTTTTTTTATCCCTTTACCGCCCGCACCAGAAACACTGCATAGCGGATGCTGACGTAGACTACAAGACCCGCTGCAAGCAGAAGAACTGCCGCGGGCACTGCATACCATCCAACGCCAAGGAAACCCGTCTCAACCAGAGTCATGATTCCAAAGAAGTACGCCGTTGCCGTCACCACAAACGGGAACGTAAATGCCGCATAACTTGGATAGAACCGGAGTTGTAACAGTCGCGGAAGCTGAAGCAGAACCAGTACCAAAACAACCGTCTCTGCAACGAGAAGAACGGAAACAATTCCCGCATCCGAAGAAAAGCTCTGCACATACCCGGCAAGAATAATCGAGATAGGAGCTGCAAAAATACAGATCAGCGGATGTGCCGGCTCCGGGACAGGAATCTGCGTACAGCGTATCAGAAGAGCAGGCAGAAGCGGAACCAAAGCGGCAGCCCCAAACCAGAAGCAGATCTGCCCTGCGAAAATCTGGTTAAAGTACGGAGCAGTAATAGACGCCAGAACAATTCCCACATAGACCACAAGCCAGCTTGGAAACACCTGTGCAAGCTTCGGCACTCTCAGGAACCGGATAGAGAAGAAGACAATCAGTGCCGCATGCAGAAGAACACCTGCATACCACAAAATAACCGCCGGCTCACCAATCAAACCTGCAAGATGCACAGACAAAGCCATTGTTGCCATCGGAAACGTCCCGGCAACCGATGCCAGAATCGGATCTTTGAACGCCTCGCAAATCTGCGGGAAGAAGAAAACCGTTTTGAGAATCAGCAGAATCCAGAGCGCGGCAGCAGCTGCTCCGCAGATGCCCTGCAGAACATATCCTGCAGCAGGAAACGAAAGGACCGAGAAGAAAAACTGCCCAAGCAAAATTCCAAGAGAAGCGACAGCGAGCATAAGGCCGCTTACAGGAAGAGGGAGAGTGAAAAGGATCTTTCGAAACTGATTCATCTGTTAAGACAGTATGGGTCTTTGAAACAGATTAAGGGATAGGATTTTCTGCCCCAATCCAAAACCCCATAGCCTGACACACCATATATACCCATAAAACCACCCAGACCATCCGAAATATTATTCCCTTTGAATGGCGTAAACAATCGTATATATAATTCGGAGACGGAAAATCCATGACAAATCCCATCTTTGACCTTCTGCGCCTGCTTGATGATGCCGGACTCAACAATCCTGTCCCGGCAGAAGTCCTCGCTGAAAAACTCAACATCTCCAGAACAACCCTCTGGAAATACGTAAACCTCCTGCGTGAGGTAGGCTACGTAATCGACGCATCACCAAAGACCGGATATGCTCTGCGCAAGCGCACATGGCTTCTTCTCCCGTACGAAGTTAAACGCCACTTAAAGACAAAAAGCATCGGACAGGAAATGCACCACTTCGAAGAAGTATCCTCTACCAATGCATTAGCACGGCAGATGATGCGCGAAGTCGGATGCGAAGTACAGCCGGGCACAGTCTTAATCGCAGAACAGCAGACCGGAGGAATCGGCAGACTCAACAGAGTCTGGATGAGTCCAGAAGGCGGTATCTGGGCAACAATCGTTGTCAAGCCGGACATTGACGTAGAACACACCTTTGTCATCATGGCAGCAGCCTCCTTAGCACTCGCCAAAGCAATCCGCCACGAATTCGGTCTTTCCGCCCTCATCCAGTGGCCGAACGATGTCTTCATCGGAGACAAAAAGGTCGCCGGAACCACGCTTGAACTCTCCGCAGACAAAGGAAGCATCCGCTACTGCTTAATCGGTATTGGCGTAGACGTCAACCTCTCGGTCGAAAAATCGATGCCAAGCTTAAGCGACATCGTAACCTCCCTCTCCGACGAGCTCGGACATGATGTCGAGCGGGCAAAATTCTTCGCCGTCTTCCTCAAAGAGTTCGAACGCAGATATGCAATGGTCTTAAAGGGTGAAACCGAACCGCTGTTCCGCGAATGGAGAAGCCTTTCGCACACCCTCCACCGCCGCGTTAGAATCCGCACCCTCAATGAAGGATTCGACGGCGAAGCAATCGACATCGATGAACACGGAGCTCTCCTCGTCCACCGAGATGACGGAGATATAGAGCGTGTCATCGCCGGCGACTGCTATCTGCTCTAATTATGGGAAAGAAAAAGAAAAGCCGGATTCAGTTAAAAGACCTGACCAGACTCGCAGAAGATGAAGGTCTTTACTTCAACCGTGAACTCTCATGGATAAAATTCAACGAACGGATTCTTGCAGAAGCTGCAAATCCGTTAAACCCTCTTCTTGAACGCGTCAATTTCTTCAGCATCGTTGCCGGAAACTTTGACGAATTTTTCCAGGTAAGAGTGCCGGAGTATCAGAAAAACTCCCGCATCAACCCTGACGAATATCCCGAAGTTGTCGGGAGTACTTCAGCACTGGAGATGATCTACCCGAGAGTCATCGCCCTCATGCGCAAAGCATCAACACTCTGGCGAAAACAACTCGCACCCGAACTGGATACCAGCGGGATTCACATCGTCAGATGGGCTGACTGCGGGAAAGGAGAAAAAGAATCACTCCTCAATCTCGTAAAGAAAGAGGAAGTAACAATCCTCCGCGGAGAACGATTCACCGACCTGCGGCTTGACGAACATCTGGAAGGTTTTGCCCTCCTTGCAGAAACCAGGAACGGCAGGGCGGCAGTACCTATCCAGAACATCATAGACAAAAGAGGCCGCTTCCTCTCAGTTCCCGGAAGGGAAAATACATTCATCCTCATCGAAGATGTTCTCAGAAAATATACCGAGCACCTCTTCGAAGAGGATGTCTATGCAGTAATGCCCGTCCGGCTCACCCGCGAAGCTGAAAAGGTACTCAAAGGAGATGATGCAGATGATATCATCTTTGCCGAACAAAAACTCTCCGACCGCCTGCCAAGCAGACTGGAAACCCCGGAAGAACTGCCGTTTGGCTATACAGCACATCTCGTATCCGCACTCGACCTTGCACCAGAACTCGTGTTCGATACAAAAGGACCGCTTGGAGCTGCAGACCTCAAAAGCCTCCCCGTCAGCTTCCCGCGGCTTCGGTTTGCTCCGTTTAAACCGGGAATGCCGAAAGGCATGAACAAAACAGACGGCATCTTCAAAGAGATTGCAAAGAAGGATAAAATCCTCTTTACCCCCTATCAGAGCTTTGATGCCCTCGTAAACTTCCTCAAAGCAGCCGGTGAAGACGAAAACGTCACGGAGATATTCATGACACTGTACCGGTTAGGCTCGGAATCACCGGTAGCAGATGCCTTAATCTCTGCAGCCAAAGCCGGAAAGAAAGTAACAGCAGTCATCGAACTGAAAGCAAGCTTTGACGAGGAGAGAAACTTCCTCTGGTCTGAGAAACTGAAAAATGCAGGCGTTGATGTCAGATTCGGCGTAGACGGGCTCAAGACACATGCAAAATGCTGTCTGGTCGCCCGCAGAGAAGGAGAGAAGACCGCATACTATACAACAGTATCCACCGGAAACTACAACGCCGGAACTGCACGCATATATTCGGATTTATCCCTCTTCACCGCAGATGAACGGATCTGCCGGGACATACGGCGGCTGTTTTCCCAGATTGACGAGGGAAAAATCTCCGGCGGATATGAAAGCCTGCTGGTAAGTCCGAAAGAGATGGAG
>JAFZFW010000017.1 GCA_017555685.1 Methanocorpusculum sp. | reverse complement strand
TGCGTCACCGCTGATGCTGTCCGGCATGGAAAAGGAGTTTGCCTATGGATATCTGAAAACCGAAGGAATCATCCCTCCAGAGGAGATTGAGTCGGTGATGATTGACGGAGCAGAGATTGGCGTCCTGACAGTAAATCCCTTCAAGGTTCTTCTGCCGAAAAAGACGGTCGTCTCCGGGTGCGGGGGAACAGCCAGTTATCTTGATGCGGTAAAACTGCCTGTCCTGGAAGAGACGATTGACCCTCCGGCAATCCCGGAAAATCTGGATTCCGACGTACTGCGGGCAGGAGGATTTGCCGCGGCTGTTGTTTCACCGCAGGGATTTTACCGTGCCGAAGATGTCGGGCAGAGTGCGGCCATCGACAAAGCGGTTGGCGCTGCCATCCTTGGCGGGGTGGATTTGAAAAAATCTGCTCTGATACTTTCAGGCAAAGTCACCGCTGATATGGTGAAAAAAGCACTGAACGCCGGAATCTCGGTAATCGCATCAGGATATCCGGCAACGAATCTCGCGGCAGAAACCGCCGCCGCAGGCAATGTCACTCTTGTTTCTCTGTAACCAGATTGATATTCCATGAAGGATAATGTATGAGCATGGACAAATCAGAGAAACCTGGACTGATGTATTACGTCCTGATGCTTGTAGCACTCGGATGCGTAATCTACGGAGTTTACGGCTGGGTTACCGGCCAGTGGTAAATCTCTTTTTTTGAGGTCACATGAAAACCAAATATCTCTTTTATCCGGCAGAGTTTCCAAACCCGCCGGTCATTGTACAGCATATTTCTTTGGTGTTTGATGTTTTCGAGGAAGAAGTCACCGTCTCCTCGGAGACACGGTTTCAGGCAGCAGAGCCGCTTTCTACTCTCCGGCTGAATGCGAAAAATCTGGAGATAGAAAATCTTACCGTAAACAGCCGCCGCGTTGAGTACACGTATGCGGATGATATCATCACGATTCAGTTTGCAAAACCGTTTGCGGCAGGCGCGGAGTTTACAGTTTCGGCAAAGACCATCTGCCGTCCGACGGAGAATATCTTAGAAGGTCTCTACTATGATATCACACCGGAAGGACGACCGCGGACGATTATCTCCCAGTGTCAGCAGTGGGGATTCCAGAGAATCGCGCCCTGCATTGATGATATGCGGACAAAGTGTACCTGGACGACGACGATTATCGCTGACAGCAGATACAGTAACCTCATCTCGAATGGAAACGTCTTGCGGGAAAGAACCCGGTATGATGCGGCTCGTGATACTATCACCTATCAGAATGATGAGCCAATGCCGCCGTATCTTTTCTTCTTTGGCGTCGGTACGTGGGATACGTTTGCCCGCGACTTCTGCTATCCGAACGGGAAAACCGTCCGCCTTGAACTGCTGACTCTGCCTGGAGCAGACCGCAAGAATGCGGAAACGGCCGTGGATATCATGGCGGATGCGATTTTATGGACGCATATCTTTACCGGTCCTGAGCGCTTCGAGGATGTCGAAAAGCGTCAGCGTCTCTATGAGCTCTGTACCAGACGGTTCAGCGGTGAGGAGGGACTGACCGGGGAGATTGAGTCTCTCTCGTCGGATATGGTCTGCGGATATCAGTATCCGTATGAGGTGTACCGGGAAATTTCCATGCAGAACTCGGACTTCGGCGGCATGGAAAACACCGGAAACACGACGATTATCGCGAGCCGGATTATGCCGGATGCAGAGATTACTGATGCGTCCTATGAGTACATGCTCGGGGTCAAACAGCATGAGTTCTACCATAATCTGAATGGTTCGAGTGTTACCGGCGACACGCCGTTTTCCATCTGGTTAAATGAGGCGGTCACGGTGATGATGGAGGATGAGTATTTAGCGTTCCATTTCGGGCGCGACTATATCCGCTTAAACAATATCCTTCAGCTCTACACACCGGGGACCGGCACATTCTCTCTGGACACCGGGGCGGTTTCCATGCCTATTGAGCCGGAAGGCTTCAACGACCCGAATGACTTAATCACCGCGGTCACCTACGTGAAGGCTCCGGAGTTTACCCGTATGATTGAGACGATGCTGGGAAAACCGGCGTTTTCCTGGGCGCTTGACCTGTACCACAAACGTTTTGCCGGAAGCAACGCGTCTCCGCGAGACTGGCTGCATGCGATGGAGGATGTGGGAAAGGCTGACTTTTCCTTTATGGCTGACCGCTGGCTGAAACAGACCGGATACCCGACGGTAACCGCTGAAGCGGTGTACCGTCCGGAGACTGACTCCGCGGAAATCACGGTTATGCAGAAGGGATTCGGCGAACAGAAGCCGTGGATTTTCCCGTTCAAAGGCCGGCTCATGAATGCGGAAGGGGAGACCGTTGCCTCCTTTACCAAGAAGATTGATGCGGAACGGCTGACGTTTTCCATCCCCTGCTCGGGTCCGTTTGATGTCGCCGTCTGGAATGAGAACCATGCGGCATACATCAGAATGGAGAGAACCGAGCCGGATGAGGTTTTGTATCTGCAGATGCAGCTCGACAAAAGCCCGGTTACCCGCTTCCTTGCCTTTTCCGCACTCTTCGAGCGGGAGATGGTGCGTCTTTTAGAAGACGCGTCTGCACAGCCGTCTGCCGCGTTCGCTGACGAAGTGATGCGGACGCTTTCTGACGAAGCGCTGATGCGTTCCTGCGGTTCGATGCCGCTTCTGATGTTTGAGTCGGTATCCGACCCGCGCTTTGAACATTCGTATGCGAAGCTGTATGCGGCAAAGCAGAAGATTCTGCGAAGCATCGCTTCCCGGCATACTGCAGAGTTGAAAGAGCTCTATGAACAGTATGATGTGTACTATGAGGCTGACGGCTTCGAACCGGCAGTGTTCTCCGCACAGTTCAAAGCAAATGCGGTAAAGAATCTGATTCTGACAATCCTGGCATCCCTTGATACCGCGTGGGTACATGCGCTGATTAAGGCACAGTATGAAAACGCCCGCTTTGCAACCTGCAGGCTTTCTGCTCTGTCGCTGTATCTCTCCTC
>JAFZFW010000155.1 GCA_017555685.1 Methanocorpusculum sp. | reverse complement strand
GGGGCGCAGACTTCTGCCGGGTATGCACTGGTAAAGAATATTGCATCGAACTGCCGGTCGTTTGCGGCGAGGACAAACTGCTGGACAATATTTGTGTGCAGTTCAGCTGCAAGCGGAGAGATGATTTTTGCTTCGTGGCCGAACTCTTTGAAGAGGGCAGCATCGTCTCCGGCTTTTTCCGCGACACGGGTTACGGCAATTCTCATGTATAGAGATGGGTGTTTTAGAGGGTTAAGGTTTGAGGAAATGCTCTTATCCTTCTGCTTCCTATATTCATTCGTGAACGAGTTTACCCGGTACAAAAAGATTGATGCACACACGCACATCGGAAATTTCGGCAGTCCGTTTAACGTGAACTTTGATACTGACCGCCTGCTTTCCCAGATGGAGGAGTTCAATATCGAAAAGACGATTGTCTGTCCGGCGGCGTATATGCTCAATGAGGAGGTAAATACTGCATACAAAGCACATCCGGACAAAATTATTCCGCTTGCCTGGGTGAATGCGAACTTAGGTGATGCCGCGTATGCAGAGCTTGAACACTATCTGCGCGACGAAGGTTTTGCCGGGGTCAAGATGCAGCCGCTCTTTGACGGATTTACGGCAGACTCTCCGGCTGTTGACCCGGTAATGGATATTGCCCGCAAATACAAAAAGCCGGTTTTTATCCACTGCGGACACCCGCCGTTCTCACTTCCGTGGCAGATCGGGCTGCTTGCCGAGAGGCACCCTGATGTTCCGATTGTTATGATTCACATGGGTCACGGGCACGGGGTCTACATTGATGCAAGCATTACGATGGCGAAGAAGTTCGACAACCTCTATCTGGAAATCTCCGGCATGCCGATGGGATGCCAGATTAAAAATGCGTACGAGACCGTTGGCTCTGACCGGGTGATGTTCGGTATTGATTCTCCGTTCCACCATCCGACAGTGGAGATTCAGCGGGTACTTTCCTGCGGTCTGTATGAGGAAGCACTCGGGAATGTATTCTATAACAATGCGGCCAAGTTAATTGGACTTCGCGTCTAATCTTTTTCCTCTTCGATATCTGGCTTTGCTGTGATGTCGCGGGTAATTGTCTCAATAATATCTGCCCGTGAGTTTGCGGCTTCTAACATCTGCATGGCATCAGCGAGCGGTTCGGCATAGATTCCCGGGTAGAAATATTCGTTGAATCCTTCACGCGTGGGAAATGCCGGGATGAACTCCTCAAGAGAAAACTCTGCCTGAATGCCTTCTTTGTTTCCGCGGGCATCGAGTTTTATCCATTTTCCCAGATACACTGCATTGAACCCGTGTACGCAGTAGCCGAGTTTTTCATCATGTGCTAAGGTGATGTGTTCGAAACAGAAACCTGCCGGGATTCCTTCATGCCGGAGAATCGCGGCAAGCAGGTTTGCTTTTGCATGACAGATGCCGGTTTTGGCAAGGAGGACATCGGATGCTTTGACCGGGACGAGGTCTGATTCGATATCAAACGAGTGCGGGATTTCATCGCGGACAAAATGATATGCAATGCGGGCTTTTTCGGTGTTGTCTTCAACTCCGGAGAAGAGTGTTTGGCACAGCATATCTATTGCCGGGTGGGAGAAGTCGATATAGGGATGTTCGGCGAGGAATTTCGCATCAGGCATGATGATATGAGATTGTTTTCTGCAGGATAAAAACGTGCTGTCGATGGATCGTGGTTGCTTTCTGAGTAATTGTATGAAAGAAAATCAAAAGAAAGACGTCCCGGCGGGGACTTGAACCCCGGTCAAAAGCTCCGCAGGCTTCTAGGATATCCTCTACCCTACCGGGACCTGAGACGTCGCACCTAAGTGCTCTACTAAATAGGATGTTGTTAGATATAAAGGAATCGGTTTGTCCTAGCGCCTTATCCAATCCTGTACCGCAGGAGGGCTGCTATTCCTCCCAAGCCTTCGAGGCGTTTTCCCGGCTCGAATTCCGTAGAAAGGACCACAACAGACGCATTCATCCGTTCTGCATCCTCCACGGTCTTTGCTGCCGCGCCGTTTCGAAGCAGCATGTCGGTGATAATCACAGTCTCTGCCGCTCCAAAATCCACTGCATCGCGCACCTCTGCCGCACCGTATGCTGCCGTGCCGTTTTTGCTGATACGCAGGAAGAGCTCATCCATGACCTCAACCTCGCGGGCAAGCTGTACATCCTCTGCAACGCGGGAGAGAACACCATCGCCGATTGCCTCCTGTACTGCTCCATATCCGGAGCGCCGCGTATCACAGCCAAGCATCCTGCCTCCTAAATCCGGCGCCTTCGACTTCGTATAGCTGATGAAATCATCCTTCACAAATCCGGGCCCTGCGACAACAACCGGGCCGGTTACCGGCTCGAGTTTTTCTACTGCGGCCGCAAACAGTGCCTGCCGTGAGTCAAGGCCCGCTGTCTTTCCGCTGCCGATGGTAAGCGTTACAATCCGCTCAGGTCCGTACTGCCGGATGCGGTATAACTCAATCTCTCCGTCTTCGACTGCTGCGATATGGATAACTCCGTGTACTGTCTGCGACACGGCACGCTCGAGACGGTCCATGTCAACCTGACGCCAGCG
>JAFZFW010000154.1 GCA_017555685.1 Methanocorpusculum sp. | reverse complement strand
ATTGCGTGCCGCATCGTCAATGCTGTATCCGCCAATAAAGGCGACACCTGCATGCTCTGCCCGCTCGACAACATAGGCTGCATCGGTAACGCCTGCCATTGAGGATAATACTATTGGTGTTTTGATTTGCTTTCCAAGGAGTGCTATGAACCTGCTGTTTCCTGCCATTTGAATGATATATGTATGCTGTATTGGGGTATTATTCTATTGGGAGAGAGAGGATTGCAGCAGGGGATTACTGTTTTCCAAAACACTCATCACCCGGTCATTCATTTTTAATAACAAAGCCCTTATCCCAACGGACATCATATAATTATCACAAGGAGGAAGTGTGGAAGAACTCGAAGTAATCGACAGAGCCGAACAATGGGCAGGCTTTCTGAAAAAGAAATGCAAAGCCCAGCTCAACAAAATCTCTCGTGAGTTTCCGAGCACCCGCTCTCTGGAAATCGGATACGACGTCCTTGAGAAGTATGGTAAGATTGGAACGATTTTAGCAGACGACCTGTTAGAACATCCCGGAAAAACCTTAAACGACATCAAAGACGCTATCCGTGCCGCACACTTAATCACCGGAAAGGATGTTGAAGGAAACGACATTTCCGACGAGGTAATCAGCAAAACAAACATCCGTTTTGTCCACCTCCCAAGAAAAACCTTAATCCGCGACATCCGTTCCGAGCACATCAACAAATTCATCAGTATCGACGGCATCATCCGAAGAGTTACCGAGGTACGTCCCCGTCTGGTGGTTGGAGCATTCCGCTGTGCCAACGGTCACATCACGAGAAAAGCACAGGAGTACGGAAGCTACAGCGAGCCGGACATGTGCGGAAACGCCGAGTGTACGCAAAAGAAGCTTGAGCTCATCCAGAGCATGTCGACCTTTATCGACTCGCAGAAGATTCGTGTGCAGGAGACCCCTGAAGGTCTTCGCGGCGGAGAACAGCCGCAGACGATTGACATCGACTGTATCGACGACATCTGCGGAACGGTAACGCCGGGAGACCGTGTTATCATCAATGGAATTCTGCGCAGTGTTCAGCGGGTCCAGAACGGTCAGAAGAGTACTGTCTTCGACCTCTACGTGGAATGCAACTCCATCGAAATCTCCGTCAAAGAATTCGAAGAGGTCAATATCACCGAAGAGGATGAGGCAGCTATTATCGAGATGGCAAAAGATCCGGGAATCTACGGAAAAATCGCCCGCTCGATTGCTCCGACCATTTACGGAAACGAAGACGTCAAAGAGGCAATCGCCCTCCAGCTCTTCGGCGGCATTGCCAAGGAGATGCCGGACGGAAGCAGTCTTCGAGGCGACATCCACATGCTCTTAGTGGGTGACCCGGGTATTGCAAAGTCCCAGATTCTGCGCTACGTCATCAAGCTTGCTCCGCGTGGAGTCTACACCTCCGGAAAATCCGCATCATCTGCCGGTCTGACTGCCGCCGCCGTCAAAGACGACTTAGGCGACGGCCGCTGGACCTTAGAGGCCGGAGCTCTGGTCTTGGCAGACAAAGGAATGGCCGCTGTCGATGAAATGGATAAGATGCAGAAGGACGACCGTTCCTCGCTGCACGAAGCAATGGAACAGCAGTCCATCTCTATCGCGAAAGCGGGTATTAATGCCACACTTCGTACCCGCTGTTCGCTTCTTGGAGCGGCAAACCCGAAGCTCGGACGCTTTGATGAGTACTCCAACATCTCCGAGCAGATCAACATGCCGCCGTCCCTGCTCTCCCGTTTCGACCTCATCTTCATCTTAAAGGATGAGCCAAACGAGACCCGCGACTTAAACATCGCAAACCACATCTTAAAGTCTCACTCTGCCGGTGAAAAGATTATGCGGCACAAGAAGTACCCGATTCCGGGAGCGGATGACGAGTACTTCAGACAGGAACTGGCGCCCGTTACCGCAGAAATTGATGCGGTGATGCTTCGAAAGTACCTTGCGTACGCAAAACGCAACTGCTTCCCGCTTTTAACGCCGGAAGCAAAGGATGCTCTTGTTGACTACTACAAGAAACTCCGAAGTGTCGCCTATGACAACCAGGACAAACCGGTCCCGGTCACTGCCCGTCAGCTCGAAGCACTCGTGCGTCTGGCAGAAGCCAGTGCCCGTGTACGCCTTGCGGATATCATCGAGATAGATGATGCAAGACGGGTTATCAAGATTGTCGACACCTGTCTTCGCCAGGTCGCCTACGACCCGAAGACCGGAAATCTTGACATCGACAAAATCGCGTCTGGCACAACCAAAGCAGGCAGAACCCTTCGCCGTGACTTAAAAGACACAATTAAAGAGTGTATGGATGGAGGAGCAGCAAAGATTGACGCTGTCTACGCAAAGATGGTCTCTTTGAACTACACGAAAGAAGAGGTCGAAAAGATGGTTGAAACAATGCGGAGAAACGGAGAACTCCTGACTCCGAAGAATGATACAGTAAAACTGATTTGAGGAACTAAAAATGGCAACTGACAGAGAAAACGCAGTATTTGAAGCAGCAATTAAACTTGGAGCACTCTACCACCAGTTTGTAGGTACTCCGATCTCCCGTGCAACCGCAGACAAGGTCGAGGCAGCAATCGAAAGCGCTGTTTCCCTTCAGCCGTATGTAACGAGCATCAAAGTCACCCTTGACCGCTCATTAATGAATGAAAACCCGTTCGGCTACTCCGAACTTACCGGTGCAATGTACAACGCTGTTATCGAGACCAAGTTCGGCGATGCAACCTGCAAAGCATCCCTGCAGTACGAAAACGGCTACCCGATGATGAAAATCATCGAGTAATATTTTATTTATTTTGTTTTTCGCTATTCCCGCCTGATTATCCTGCAGTTTAGTAAAGCCAACGCTGTCAAAAGAAGATACCGCGGGTTCAGATGCAGGCTGATACTGATTATCTGTGATGATTGTATTTTCCTGCTGAATAATTCTCGAGAAAAAAATGGATTACTGGGTAGACCAGAGTCCGTGTTTATTACAGTATTCGTATGCTTTTCCGCCCTTTGCTTCGGTCTTGATGACCATCTCCGGTGCCTCTCCCGGCTGTAAGAACTTGCGGTAGGTGATACCGTCATCTGCAACAAAGGTGATCCACTGGATGTAGTGGTCTGCGTCCATCGGGTGAGTGACAGAGCCGACGGTAATCTTGAATCCGTCTGCGGTCTTCTCAACTGCCGGGACGTGCTTTTCCACTGCTGCATCGACAGTGTTCGGGACAAGTTCTGCCATATCTGCACCGCAGCAGACAAGGTCTCCTGCACCTGCATTTAAAACGAAGACAATGTTTCCGCATGCGTCACATTTGTATGCCTTGTGTGATTTTGCCATACCTTACTTTAGGCGAAGGCGGAATAAATAGATTCGTATCGGGGTAAAAAATAGGGATTATTCATCCGTCTGGGAAATCATCCGCAGACGCTCAACGCCGCCAATCTCTTCAATGACATCTGCGGCCGCTGACGGGACATACTGTTTCCAGTCATCACCTTCGAGCATCTTCTGCCGGATAGCTGTTCCGGAGAGGCTTGCCCTCTGGTACATCGGCGGAGACTCAACACTGATGCCTGCCTCAGTAAAGAGCCGGATTACCAGCGGGTTTGAAGTGTAGACCACATCAAACGGCGGAACCATTGAAAGAACATGAGAGACCCAGAGCGTGTTTCTCTTGATATCCTCTAAGGGGATGATGTAGAGCGGAATCTTTGCATCCGAAAGAGCCTGCCTGATCATCAGCACCCGCTCTCCTGCGGTAAACGGATGGCGGAGGTCATGGCTCATCTGTGCACTGCCGATTCCGATAATTAACTCGTCAACCTCTTCGCAGATACTGTCGATTACTGCTTTGTGTCCGTTGTGAAGCGGCTGAAATCTTCCGACATAGAGTCCTCTTCTCATTTTCTCTCCCTCGCTTCCGCGATTAAGGCCGCAGTCCGTGCGGCAAATGCACCGGCAGTAAATCCTGCATCAATATTGACCACAGTAATTACTGCACAGGACTGCAGCATCGAAGCAAGTGCTGCCTGCCCGTGTCCCATGTATCCGTATCCGGTAGAGACCGGAACACCAATCACCGGACGGTCAACCAGTCCTGCAACAACCGACGGCAGGGTTCCTTCGCGACCCGCACAGACCACATACACATCCGCTCCGGCGACCTTTTCCAGTGCCGGGAACAGCCGGTGGATGCCGGCAACGCCTACATCATACGCGGTTACAACGTCTGCCCCCATCTCTTCTGCAATTGCCCGGGCTTCTTCTGCTACACGGATGTCAGATGTCCCGGCAGTAAGGATAGCCACCTTTCCGCCGGATGGAGCAGGAACCGTACCGTCTGTTAAAATCAGGATATTTCCGGCTTCACGGTACTCTGCGGTCACTCCTTCCGGAAGGGCGGCACAGACTGCTTCTGTCTGCTCAGGCGTGATACGGGATGCAACACAGCGCCCTGCTGCATGCACAAAATTGTGCATAATCTTTACCAGCGAATCTGTATCCTTTCCTTCGGCTAACACAATCTCCGGCATTCCGCAGCGGGATGCACGCTCTAAATCCAGGTTTGCCACATCACCGACTTTCGAGACGGCAGGCTTGGAAAGCATACTCTCTGCCTCTTCGACAGAGAGCGTTCCTTCCTGAACGGCACGGAGAATCTGGGTCTTGTCCATAGTTATTCCTTTAATGCTGCATCAAGTGCGTTGGTCTTCTCGCTCTTGTGGAGTTTGTCTGCCCAGGGAAGTTCGCGGACAGATGATGATGCTTTTGCCATCTCGAAGAATGCTTTTGCTTCCTCGGTCTGTCCCATCTGTAAGAGATCGTAGGCAATACCCGCCCAGGCATCCGCATGAACGCTTCTGAGTTCTAACGCCTTGCTGTAGTAATGAATCGACTCTGCGTAGAGTTCCAGGCGGGTTAATACATCTGCCTGCATCATCAGGAATGCAAAGTCCTCCGGGTCAAATGCCGCAGCAGCGGCAAACTCTGCAAGCCCCTCTTCGGTTTTGTCCTGCATCACCAGAACTGCACCGATACGTAAGTGAACCTCTGCAGTCTCCTGTAATGCAAGAGAGTTTCTAAATGCGGCCTCTGCTTCTGCCCAGAGTCCGAGACGGGCTTTGGTGTCAGCATACATCAGCCATTCCTTTGCAGAGGGGTTTTCTGCGACACGCTTTTCGCGAAGCTCCATCTCGCGTGCGAGGGCTGCAGCAGCATCGGCCGGTCTTCCTAATGCATCATAGACACGAACCATCCGGTACTGAATTGCCGGATCTTCCGGGTGATTTGCTGCCAGAAGAGAGTAGAGGACGAGCGCTTCGTCATACTTCTGCATCTTCCCGAGCATGTCACCAACGCGGATATGACAGCGCGGGTTTCCGGAGAGGTTGGATGCCTTTTCAAAGAGGAGCTTTGCTTCTTCGAACTGGTGAAGTTCTGCTAAAGCATCACCCAGAAGACTGATGTATTTGGGGTTTTCCGGTTCGAGGTCGTATGCTGTTGCATAGGCATCACCGGATTCATAGAGTTTCTGCTGTTTGAAGAGGACATATCCGAGATCTGCCCATGCGGCAGCATCTGCTTCATGCTCTTTGAGATATTCGCGGTAGAGGGTTTCTGCGGCTTCATATTCACGGGATGCCGCTTTTTCCTGCGCATTTGTTAAGACTGCGACAGACATTATACTGTATCATTTGGTGTGTGAGATGATTAAGGATATCTACTGGGATGCATGAGTTTTACGCTTGTACATATTTTTCATACTGCTTGCTTTAAATTCTCAGAGAACCAATTATAACTAACACATGAGCAGTCCCACAAAAAATATGAATAAAACTGCCGGAAAGTATCACGCGGTCCGGAAGCGGAAGATGACAGTAATCCTTATTCTTGCTGTTCTTCTGGTTCTGTCATCCATTCTTGCTCTGGGAATCGGTTCGGTATTTATTCCGCCGATGGATGTTCTGGCAGCTCTGGGTCATGCTCTTTTCCCTGCTCTGATTGCCGCACCGGACGGGGCTGCTGATATCGTTCTCAACTTCAGAATGCCAAGAATTCTTCTGGCGATTCTGACCGGAGTTGCTTTAGCCGCCGCGGGTGCAGTGATGCAGGGGCTTCTCAGAAACCCGCTGGTGTCTCCGTTTACTCTCGGTCTTTCCTCTGCCGCATCCTTTGGTGCTGCTCTTATGATTGTCTTAGGTCCGGCAATCTTTGGCGCATTCTTTGCCGGTTCTGTGGCATTTCTTGGAATGCAGTTTACCGCAAAGTCCCTGCTCTTAATTCTCTCCGCTTTCCTGTTTGGATGGCTGAGCGTGGTTATCGTCTATCTGATTTCCCGTACCCGCCAGACCTCGCAGGCAGTTATGGTCCTGGCAGGTGTTGTTATCGGGTACCTGTTCCAGGCAGGACTTCTGGCGCTTAAATATGTATCAAATGATGATGCGCTCAGAGAGATTGTGACCTGGATGATGGGTGGAATGTGGGGTGCTACCTGGCAGACGATTTTCATCTTAACGCCGGTTGTTCTTGTCTGTTTCTTCCTTATCGAACGTAAAGCCTGGGACTTAAACACGCTTTCAAGCGGAGATGATGTTGCCAGAAACTTAGGCATCAATGTTGACCGGTTCAGAATTACCGGTCTGTTAATCGTGAGCTTTGCCGCATCTGCCTGCCTTGCGTTTACCGGAATCATCGGCTTTGTAGGACTCATGGCTCCGCACATCTGCAGGATGCTGATTGGAAACGACTACCGTTATCTGCTTCCTGCATCCGCCCTGATGGGTGCACTGATTCTGCTGATTTCCGATACCGTCGCCCGCGTAATTTTAGCGCCGGTGGAGATTCCTGTCGGGGTTATCATGTATGTCTTAGGGGGCATCTTCTTCCTCTTCTTAATCACCAGAGGACACGGGAGGTATCTCTCATGAAAATCTCTGTTGAACATCTGACTCAGGGGTACGGATCTCACGTTGTCTTAGATGACATCAGTTTCACCACCGAATCCGGCAAGGTCACAGCGCTCTTAGGACCGAACGGCTCGGGCAAGTCCACGCTGATTAAGACCATCGCGGATGTTATCCCGATGAAATGCGGACGTATTTTGGTAAATGATGCAGACATCTCTGCTGTGTCAAAGGCCGAGCGTGCAAAGATGATCGGCTATGTTCCGCAGTACT
>JAFZFW010000153.1 GCA_017555685.1 Methanocorpusculum sp. | reverse complement strand
TCGATTACGTATTGCGGTTTTTTCGAGTCTTTCTCGAAATAGAAGTCGCTGTCGTCCCACTGGTCGAGCCAGCGTTTCTCGACGGCGGCAAAGTCATAATTCTTTGGAAGCTCCTCAAGAGACATGTGGGGTTATATTTGTATTTTATAGCATATATTTGAGAGGTTTGCATGGTGAAAGACGGGGGCTGAATCACTGATAATAGATGCAGAATTCATCACAAATACTTTATACATTTTCCCCGCCTATATCTAAACAGGCAAATGATGATAGTTACCCCCGCTGAGATTCTTCTGTGATGACGCAGGGTTCTGATGCCTTCTTTTCTTTTACGCGGTAGTAACCAATTCGTATAGATGAATCTGCTGATGATGGAACTTTTCGATTCCTGTTTTGAAGATGGAAAAAAAGAAAAAGAATCAAGCCCGAAGGCTTTCCGTATGGTGTTTAATGTTAGTGTTCGGCCGGGATTGCGTCGGCGTGTGCATCCTGGGTTAAGGCTGCGTTAGTTACCGGCATGGTTGCTTTCATCTGTGCAACAATCTCACTTCCCAGAGTTAAGAGGGCTACTCTGTGGACGTTTTTGTTCTTGTGGATGTGGATTGGGGAGATGGATAATGCGTCATATTCTTCGGTCGGGACGCTGTTGCCCGAGACGGATTCATAGTACTTTTTAATCTGTACCATGAGCATGTGTAGGTGAAGGAGTTCTTCTTTCTGCATGATAAACACCTGAATATAGTGTGGAAAATATTTCTTATACATGTCAGTGCAGGTTTGTGATATACCTAACTCGGTATATTTATATCTGAGATGCGATTTTCTCTGTGATTTTTTCACAATCTGCAGCGTATTGGAGGCCACTGCCTTAGTTTATGAAATGAACGCGAATTCTGCCGTATTTTAGATTGCGCGCTGCAACTCAACCATCTGTATTTATATATTTGAAGCTCAATTCTCTTCTATGGATTCAGGACGGGTTTACGGGGCTGTTTTCGGCGCGGCAGCAGCGGATGCTGTCGGTTCATCGTTTGAAGGACTTATGCCTGATGACACCCGCGTACCGCAGATGACAGGCGGCGGGCAGTTTTCCCTTGCTCCCGGAGAGGTTACTGATGATACGCTGATGATGCTTGCCCTTCTGGAAACCTATGCAGAATGCGGCTGTTTTTCCCGAACGCGTTTTCTCTCAAAGATGGTTGTAACTATCCGTGAGAAGCCGAAAACATTCGGCAACACCACGCGGACCCTCGCTTCCCTTGTTGAACAGGGATGTTATCCGCAGGCCGCGGCAGGAGTTGTTCACCGGCTTTTTGGAAGCAGAACAAACGGCAGTGTGATGCGTACGCTGCCCGTCGGAATCACTGCCTGTTCTGCTGAAGCGGCAGCTGCTCAGGCACGCCGGGTATCCTCGTTTACTCATGCGGATGCAGAGGCTGGTGATGCCTGTGCTGCTGTATCTTCTGCTGTCTATTCCCTGCTGCATGGTGCATCCAAAGAAGATGTGCTCGCTGCAGTTCCGGCAAAATATCTGGAAGGAGAGCTCTATCCGTCGGTGGATGCTCTTGAAGCTACCCGCTGCGCTTTCTGCATCTTTCGTGATGCGGAGAGTTATTCCGATGCAGTCAAAGCAGCCTGCTGTCTTGGAGGGGATACTGATACTATTGGAGCTATAGCCGGCGGAATGTGCGGGGCACTCTATGGAATTGATGCTGTCCCTGTTGAATGGTGCGAAATGCTGGATGTCAAAAAGAGAATAGAGTCTGTTGTTGCACAGATTCTTTGTTAAAACAGCTCGAGCTGTTTCTGCTTTCCGCCTGCCTTTACTCTGAACTTTTCCTCATTGAAGCGTCGAACTTCACGTTCCAGTCCCGGATTTGCCGAGCGGACGAAGGAGACTGCCTCTTCAAACGACGGAGCATCTGCCGGGAACAGAATATAACCAAATCCGGCAAGAAGCGAGGCATAGATTTCCTCTAAGAACACGGTTTCGTCTGCCATCAGATCCTGCATATCCTGATAGAACAGAACGCACTGCTCGAAAGGATAGAAACCGGCTTTGATTTTTTCCTGGAACTCGGTGATACGTTTTTCGAGTGCTGCACGCAGTTCCGGCGCGAGTCCTTCCTCTTTCAGGTTT
Source organism: Methanocorpusculum sp. (assembly GCA_017555685.1). Lineage (GTDB taxonomy): Archaea > Halobacteriota > Methanomicrobia > Methanomicrobiales > Methanocorpusculaceae > Methanocorpusculum. Next base: position 5,613 of record JAFZFW010000153.1, on the reverse strand, counting down.
GCAGAGAGGATAGCGTGCAGTTTTGTAATACGTGGGAGGGAAATCGGTTTTCCATCCCGCATCTTTACTGCATTGGCGAGATTTTGTACGAGATTAACCTCGGAAAGCGTCTTTCCCCGCGGGATAACACCTGCGTTCAGCATCTTTGCAATCTCATCTGCGGTAAAGGTGACGCCGGTACAGGAGGCGATATACGCTGCAGCATAGTCTTCCGGCGCGAGCTGCATCCTGCGTGAGAGAAGCAGGCGGAACCGCTCCAGTTCGAAGACCGCATCTGAATCATCGTACTGGTCATAGCGGAAGTTTTCCGCACGATATTTTGCCGCTTTGGCGATGCACTTCAGTTCAAGTTCAAATCCGTATAAAGATGCACAGCGGTTAATCTCTGTCCGGGTTGGCGGAGTGCCTGAGGTAATCAGACGGGATGCAGAGAATTTTCTCGAATCAGAGAAAATCTCCCGGATAAGATAGTATTTCTGTACGCTGTTTTGGATGCGGAACTCGATGCGGTAGAAGTCGCCGGCGGTCATTCCTGTTATATTAGACGCGAAAGAAGGTAAAGGTATCAGACACGGTTCTGTGGACTTCCGTCTAAGAACGCCTGAATATTTTCAAAAACCATTTTTGCCCGCTTTACCAGTGCCTCTTTTGTTGCAAATCCTATATGCGGAGCAGCAGTAAGATTCTTTGCTGAAAGAAGCGGCATATCCAAAGAAAGCGGTGGTTCTGTATCAAAGACATCAATGCATGCGCCGGAAATCGCATTGCTGTTGAGTGCATCTGTAAGTGCTGTGCTATCGACTACCGGGCCTCGTGCAGTATTGATAAGAACAGAAGACGGCTTCATCAGTGCAAGACGTTTGGCGTCAAGAAGCCCGCGAGTCTCTGCAGTAAGCGGAACGTGGAGTGATACAATATCACAGGTAGAAAGCAGAGTCTCCAGATCGGTGAAAGTGACTCCTGCGATATCCTTCTGCGTCCGCGAGTAGGCATAGACCTCACACCCGAATGCCTGTGCAATCCGGGCAACCCGTGAACCGATTGCCCCGCATCCTATCACACCGAACTTCTTTCCTTCAAGCTCGAAACCAATCAACCCGTCCTTTGTTCCGCCTGCTTTGACTGCAGCATCACAGGGCATGAGGTTACGGTAGCAGGAAATCAGCATACCAAACACGAGGTCGGCAACAGCGGCAGTCGAGTATCCTGCACAGTTACAGACTACAATTCCACGGTTTTTACAGGCGTCAAGTGCCAGGTGGTCAACACCGGTAAATGCGACAGCAATCATCTGTACGCGGCTCCACCCGGCGATTACTTCTGCTGATATCGGCTGGTTTGCGAGAATAATAATGTCTGCATCTGCCCCGCGGCGGATGAGTTCTTCAGTATCTGTTGTACGGTTCTCATAAAATATGAACTCCGGAGCAGGATTCAGCCCTGTCACGAGTTCATTGAGCAGAGCTATCTCTACTCCCAGTGGTTCAATTCCAACGATTTTCATTCTTTCACCTGTGATTCTGCAAGCATCCGTTCTGCAAGAATCACCATTTCCTTTACTTCTCCCTCACAGCGGGCAGCAATTCCTGCATAGTCCTTTTCGTCTGCCATCTCCCAGACTACTTTTCCTGTTGGTTTTTTTATCCGTTCCGGGATAAACCGGTCGGCAAGTGCGTTATGGGTTCTTGGATACAGCAGCGGGGAGCTCGACGGTAAAAATCCGATTCCGGCAACTGCCAAATCCACAACACGGACTTTACAGATGGTTTCATAAATCTCATCAGCGGGTGCTGTTTCGTGTGCGAGGCATTTGGCAAGGATGCAGGGCATATCGAACTGTGCGATGCCGACGCCTGCGACAACCGGGTCTGCATGATGCTGTTTTTTCAGACTTGCACGCTTCCGCATTCCGGAGAATAGGTTGTAGATGGAAGAGACAACCTCTGCCTCGTCTCCTTCGTCCCATACCCAGTGATGTTCAAATGCGGGTTTTGTCAGAGTTTCACCAAGCCTTGGGCGTGTGAGGTGGAAGACTCCGCCTAATAGCGTGTGTCCTTCGCGGAAGGGATTTACTGCAAGGGATGCGCCGGTTTTCCGCTTCCGGTCTGCTTCCGGGACATATGCTTCGAGGTCAAAGACCAGAAGTTCGGTTGCTGTGGGAAACTTTACCATTAAATCACCGAGAGTACAATTAAACCGAGGATTCCTGTCCAGATGGTGTGTACAGCAATGGCTGTTAAGAGCAGACCCATAATCTTCGAGAGAATTACAAGCACCGTTTCTCCTAAGAGCCGCTTAATGTAGGTGGAGAAGACCAGAATCAGCCAGATACAAAGAAGGGCTAAAAGAATTGCAGCAAGTGTGACAACCAGCCCTTCCTGCGCTCCTAAAATCATAACAGTAGTAATCGCTCCCGGGCCGCACATAATCGGTGTTCCAATAATAACACCTGCCATGGCTTTCTTTCCTACCCGGTCAGGACTTGCCAGACTTTTATGTCCGGCAGAAGATCCGCCGATGTCAATTCCTAAGACAATCTGCAGACCGAGGATGAAAAGAATCACACCTCCGGCGACTTTGAAGCTTTCCAGCTCAATTCCCAGCAAATCAAAGACGATGTCATTGAAGAACAGGAAGGAGAGCATGAGAATACCGGCGACCGACGTAGCGATGAATGCCTGTTTGATGACTTCTGCCTTATGCAGGTGCTGCGTGAGGTTGATGAACATCGAAACAGACAGCAGCGGGTCTAAAATGATAATCATCGTAAACCACGCGGAAAGAATGGGGAGGAGATATTCTATCATATTATACCCGGCGGAGTTCTATGGAAAAGTTCTGATCTGCCATTTCATTGTCAACAAGACCGAGACGGTACGGGTTTGCCGGGAAGGTGAGCTTTGTTCCGTCACAGGTGATTTTTGTATCAGTGCCTTCAATTACAGTGTTGAAACTGCTGCCGCCCAGATATTCCCAGGATGCCGGAACACTGAAAGTGTGGTCTCCGAACATGGATGAGGTGACATCTCCGCTGAACTGTGCTGTCCCGTCTGCAGAGATAACAGCACGGCAGGAAAGAGATGCAACAAAGGGAATACTCTTTGTTCCTTCCCAGGTTCCGGCGATGAGTGATGCTCCTGGTTGTTCTGCAGGAGTTGCCGGAAGAGAGTTACTGTTCGTCTCCGGCGGGGTGGCCGGAGAGCTTCCTGAAGATGTTTCCTGTCCTGCCAGCAACCCGGTTGTTCCGGACGGGACATCAATGATTACTTGGTCATCTGTGATGTCTGCCCCGCCGATTGCGCCAAAGGAGAGAACGGAGAGGACAGCCATGATGGCAGCAAAGATATCAAAACCCATACAATATACTCTCTTGGAGAGCTAAAAAAGATTGGGGTATAGAAAACCGGAGTTACTGTTTGATACGTTTCATCTCAAGCGGGATGTTCATGTCATAGCGCGGGTTGGATACTGCTCCCATTCGGTAAGGGTTTACGGTTGTTTTGATAACACTCCCGTCTAAGATGAATTCGAGCCGGTAAGTGCCGTATGTTCCGGAGAAACGGTTCTCTCCGCAGTGCTCCCAGGAAAGACTATCTGTACTGATTGCCATTTTTTCTCCAAGGACTTTTACTTTCCCGTCTGCTTTGGCTGTTCCGTCTTCACGGAAGAGGAGTCTGCATTCACCGGAGGCAAGAAGCGGGATGGATTTTGTACCGTACCATTCACCAAGAATCTTCTTTTTCATATCTATAGTTTAGGTTGTCCTCTCAGGATAAAGGATTGTGGATGTTTTTAAAGAGAATCCATGGGAGAGTATTAATACTATTACATCACATTGAATTAATGGGTCGATGTTTCGCCCTAAACCCTCTCATGGGAAAACCAATGAGTGGTTTAAGATGAACATGAAGGAGTATCTGGCCGTACTCCTTCATACCTTGAAAAACTGTTTTGTGTTGTTTATTGTTTCTGTGCGCGGACGAGTTCTATTGCCTCTTTTCCGGTCATGTGTTCGATTTCGAGTACGAAGACACACATTTTATCCAGGTTTCGTTCGACAGTGGCAGCGAGATCGTCTGCAAAGCCCGGGCGGTATTTGGCACCGAGGAGTTTTGCGGCCTCACGTGCTTCTTCGCGGGCAAGGATTCTGATTTGTCCGAAAGCAACTACACTTCTGAAGTATGTGGTGTATTCGTCAGGGATAATCTCGTCTTTTGCGATTACGCAGAAGGATGCTTTACTGCAGTTTTGTATGGCATCGATTTTGTGTCCTTCGCGTGCGCTGTGAAATATGAGACGGTTGTCAGAGTAGACATAGCTTAAGGGGACAGTATAGGGATAGCCGTCATCTCCGGTGAGTGCAAGAACTCCCGCAGTGCTGTTTTCGAGGATGAAAACGGCGTCCTCTTCTGCAAGCTGCTGTTTTATCCTGCGCATGGGTCGAAACATAGATTATGGTGGGTTTGCAGGCGGGATATAGTTTAAGGAGGTTTTTCTTCTTCAATAAGGAAATGAACTATAAAAAAAAGGATTTTAGATTCCATATACTCAACACCCCGGGGCTAAGGGGACGAAGTCCCCGCACGCCCCATAGGCGTCGCGGGCATACGGGCGCTCAGAAATCAGTCATGACACGGAACTGGTCAATCAGCTACCAAGCGCCCGTATTCCTGCGACGCCTGTCCGGCATGCGCCTGACGGCTTAGCCAGAATGTACAGGAACTGAGTATCTACTATACGATAAACGTGAGAAAAAGAAAAACAAGAGAAGAATTCTCTTGCGCTCAGAAATCAGTCATGACACGGAACTGATCAATCTCTTCCGAGTCAAGTTCTGCGAGGAAACTCTCTGCAGCGTTCTTGATGTCTTTGCTTGCAGTGATTGCACGGCCGACAACAACAATGTCTGCTCCTGCTGCGATTGCCTTCTTGACAACCGGCTGTCTGATACCGCCTGCAGTTGCGACAAGAATCTTTGCACCGTACTTCTGGCCGACTTCCTTAATCTTAACGATGTCTCCCCAGCTGTACTCACCGGATGCTTCCTTGTCGATTGCGCGGTGCATCTCAACATACTGCGGAAGGAGTGCTTTGCCGCCCATCTCGCCGAGCTTCTCGATGAGTTTTGCCGGCTCTTCAACATTGAGCATGTCGATGATTGCGTAGATACCGCACTTCTTTGCTTCCTTAATGAATGCTGCGATAGTCTCGATTGGTGCAAGACCGGACACAACAGCTGCATCTCCGCCTGCGTTGGAGACCATACGTGCCTCAAGGTTTCCGGTATCTAAGGTCTTTAAGTCTGCAACAATGAAGCAGTTCGGGCGGATCTTTCTGATCTCACCAATGACTGCAAGACCGAACTGTTTGATAAGCGGAGTTCCTGCCTCGAAGATAACGTGATCGTTCTGCGGAACGCTGGTTAAAACACGCTCGACCTGTCTCATGTCGACTAAATCCATAGCGACCTGGAGGTACGGCGGGTTCCAGAGTCTGTGTACCTTGAATCCCATAACACCGTGTGCTGCTCTGTCCTTCTCCTTTAAGACGGTTGCTGCATCCGGGAACTTGTCGAGTGCACGGGAAAGTGCAAGGCGGGTAGCTCCGTAGTTG
>JAFZFW010000152.1 GCA_017555685.1 Methanocorpusculum sp. | reverse complement strand
CTGAGTAAATCCTGACTTGGGATTTACCCATTCATTCTTTTCTGCATCGTAAACATCCCGTCGCCCCCGTCACCGATAAAGTCATCCGGAGAATCCGGCTCATGGTGATGAGCATTTATGAACTCAGTGATGTGGAATCCGCATTTGTTAACATAGAAGTGGACGTTTCTTTTTTCAAAGTAGGGAGTACACGTTTCCCAGATTTTTGTTTCCGGATACCGTTTTTCAATCTCGGTCCAGATAGCATAACCAATGCCTTTTGTCTGGATGCCGGTTTTTACATAGAGAAAATGAAGGTGGTTATGCTGAGTTTCCTCATCAATTACCACAACCGCTCCACCGACCATTTCTCCGTCAACAACAGCTTTGTACGCGACAGCGCCTTTGGTGTTCAGTGATTCGTCAATATCCTTTTCCGGAAGAATGCGCTCTGCGGTTTTTCCAAAGACTTCTTCGAAGCCATTCTGAAAGGCCTCCTGCATGTCCTGTTTGTACTGCGGAAGGTCGTTATCGGTGATTGTTTTCAGAGAGAGATTCATTGTTTATCTGAAGTTAAGGGTAACAGTGATGGTACTAATGGACTCATTCTCCCACGGGCGTTTGTATTCGGTGGTGAATGTATAGGTTCCCGGATTTTCTGCGACAACATTCCAGTAGTGGTATCCACCTGCACCGACAAGTCCCGGTTCAGCATCAGTATAACCGCCTTCTCCGACAATCTGTAATCCTTCGGAGACAACCGGTTCTGTCCATGAGTAGCCGGTTGACGGATTGGTTTGGGTGGTGATGGTTACAATCTCCCCGGTTTTTGCGGAGACTGATTCCTCTCCGCCGGAGTAATCAAATGTCACTTCATATTCATACATCTCCTCGTAAGAGATACATCCCGCTCCAAAGATACAGCCAAGGAGGACTGCGGCGGTCATAAAAATTAACGGAGACTTCTTCATGAGAGAAAAATATGAGGTGTCAGTATATATCCTTTCAGGAAAATACCCTGCTGCCGGTCAATACTGACGAATGCTTATTACTCCTGAGTGTATGTCCACAAATTCCGGGAAATACACAAACACTACGTTGAGAGTCATCTTCGGCTCATTTTCCCATCCACGGTTGTATTCAGTCTTAAAGAGATAGAATCCCGGCGTGTCTGCAGTTATGCCCCATTCAAATAAACCGCCGGTACCAATCATTCCCGGTTTGGACTGGATATAGTCTGAGTAAACAATCTCAAGACCGGCTGAGACCTTCGGTTCAGACCAGGTGTATCCGGTAGTCGGATTACCGACAGCGGTTATGGTTACTATCTCATTGCATTTTGAAAAAACCGTTGCGGCAGTGTGTGACGGCTCATCTGCTGCTGAAGCAGCGCCTGCTGAAACAAAACAGCCGAGAAGAACAAGAGAAATAACGAAAAGAATCGCGAACTTCTTCATGGAAGAACATATGATTCGGGAGTATATAGCATTTCAGGAACAGACTGTCGTCCTTGAGAACTGAATTATGAAAAGTGCTGCGAGAGGGATCCGAACCCCCGACCTTCGGATTATGAGTCCGACGCCCTAACCAACTAGGCCACCGCAGCAAAAAGTGCATATTAAGAATGCTGTTTGAGAATATATATGTTCCGAAAAGATGTTTGAAGGAATTATTCCTTCTTTACTGCGTTCTTCTGTGCTAACGCGTTCATATATGCCGTAACTGCAGCAGTTACCGCAACGGTTTTACCCTTCTCAATCTTCAGGGAGTCAGCAAGCTGGTGCATACGGGTCTCGCTCTCGCGCATGTACTGCGAGAGGGAACTCTCAACAGTCGGCTCGGAGAGGAAGTGGGTGTGCGTGTTTCCGGCGATGAACTCCGGATTGTTCATGACTGCATAGTGCAGCGGAAGAGTTGTCTTTACGCCTAAGATGACGTACTCCATCAGTGCGCGGCGCATACGGTTGATGGTCTCTTCACGAGTCATTGCACGGGCACAGAGCTTGGCAATCATCGAGTCATAGTGCGGCGGAATCGAGTATCCGTTGTGGATACAGCTGTCGATACGAATACCCGGACCTCCCGGAGAGCGGTAGTGGGTAATCTTTCCTGCGTCTGCCGTGAAGTTGTTCATCGGGTCTTCCGCATTGATACGGCATTCGATAGCGTGTCCGCGGCAGGTAATCTGATCCTGTGCATACGGCAGCGGCTCACCTGCAGCGACCATAATCTGCATTCTAACCATATCAATACCGGTAACGAGCTCGGTGACCGTGTGCTCGACCTGCAGACGGGTGTTCATCTCCATGAAGTAGTAGTTGCCGTCATCGTAGAGGAACTCAACCGTTCCGGCATTTTCGTAGCCGCAGGTCTTTGCAACAGTGATAGCAGACTGCGTCATACGCTCGCGAAGCTCCGGAGTCATAATCGGACACGGTGCTTCCTCGATTAACTTCTGGTGTCTTCTCTGAATCGAACACTCACGCTCGAACATGTGCACAACATCGCCCTGCTTGTCTGCGAAGACCTGCACTTCAATGTGACGCGGTTTTGCGAGATACTTCTCGATGAAGACCGTGGAGTCACCGAATGCAGCGGCAGCCGTTCTGCTGGATTTGGCGATTGCCTCATCGAGTTCGGCTTCGTTGTTGACAATCGTCATTCCAATACCGCCTCCGCCGGCGGATGCTTTAACGATAACCGGGTAGCCGATGGATTCTGCAAATGCCTTTGCTTCCTCGTGGCTTGTCGACTGTGTCCACGGAAGAACCGGAACACCTGCGTCATGCATTGCCTGCTTGGAGTCGAGTTTGGAACCCATCATACGGATGGTCTCCTCTGACGGACCGATGTAGGCAAAGCCTGCCTTCTTTACCGCTCCGGAGAATGCTGCTTTTTCTGCAAGGAAGCCGTATCCCGGGTGGATAGCATCTGCTCCTGCCATATCAGCTACCTCTAAGATACGGTCCATATTCAGATAGCTCTTGGTCGGGTGAGCCTGGCCGATTAAGAATGCCTCGTCTGCATACTTTACGTGCAGGGAATTCTCATCGGCTTCCGAGTAAACCGCAACAGTCTCGATTCCCATCTCGCGGCATGCACGCATGACGCGGATGGCAATCTCACCGCGGTTTGCAACTAATACTTTGTCGAAGTACTGGTTTCTGCTCATTTCACCACCACAAGAACGTCTCCGCTCTGGACGACAGCTCCGTTTTCTACGAAGATTTCCGTGACAGTTCCGTCAACCGGACTGACAACCGGGTTTTCCATCTTCATAGCCTCGAGTACGAGAAGCGTGTCTCCTGCAGAAACCTTCTGACCTGCCTGGACTTTGATGTCAAGAACCATTCCCTGAATGCTGCTCTTGACACCGCCGGGCACATCTCCTCTTGGTCTGAGGTTTGCCTCAGCATCTGCGCTGACGACAGACTCGCCTTCGACGGATAAGATACGGACTGCAAAGATTTCTCCGTCAACCTCGACTTCCATCGAGCGCGGAATCTCGTAGTCGCTGACCGGAGCAGGTGCTGCCTTCGGTTCCGGAAGCGGCTCTGCCTTCTTTTCACCCTTCAGGAATGCCGGGGCAATAGCCGGGTAGAGGATGTAGGTTAAGACGTCTTCTTCCTTCTTGACTAATCCCTGAGACTCGGCATCTGCCTTCATCTTGTCATAGACCGGCTCTAAAGTGTCTGCCGGGCGGCATTCGATTCTCTCAATCGGACCGACGATAGATTCGATGAATGCCGGGTCGAGTGCCTTCGGGCTCTTTCCGTAGAGGCCGCGGAGATAGTCGCGGACTTCGTTGGTGACGGTCTTGTAGCGTCCGCCCATTAAGACGTTTAAGACTGCCTGTGTTCCGACAATCTGGGAGGTCGGAGTGACCAGCGGCGGGTAGCCTAAGTCTGCTCTGACGTTTGGCAGCTCAACTAATACTTCATCGAGTTTGTCAAGAGCGTTCTGCTCTTTGAGCTGGGAGACCAGGTTGGAAATCATTCCGCCCGGAAGCTGGTAGACAAGAACATCGGAGTCGATGCGCATCGAGATACCGTCGATTAAGCAGTCGTATTTTCCGCGAATCTTGACTGCTTCGTTCTTGATGGTGCGCAGAGTCTCTAATGAGATTCCGGTGTCGCGGGCAGTTCCAGCAAGGGATGCAACGATGGATTCAGTTGCCGGCTGACTGGTTCCCCCGGCAAACGGAGACATAGCAGTATCAAGGATATCTACGCCTGCATCGATTGCTGCCTGATAGCTCATCGGAGCGATTCCGGAGGTAGAGTGGGTGTGCAGACAAACCGGGATGTCAACACGCTCTTTGATGCCGGAGATAAGTTCACGTGCAGCTTCCGGCATGATGAGACCTGCCATGTCTTTGATACAGATAGAGTTACAGCCGAGGTTGTAGAGCTCTTCTGCCATATCCACGAATCCGGCGATGGAGTGGACAGGGCTTGTGGTATATGATATTGTGCCCTGAAGGTGACAGCCGTTGTCGATGACAGCCTGCATCGAGCGCTGCATATTGCGGATATCGTTTAATGCATCGAATACGCGGAAGACGCCGACGCCATTCTTTGCGGCAGCTCCGATAAATTTGTCAACAACATCGTCTGGGTAGTGTTTGTATCCAACGAGGTTCTGACCGCGTAAGAGCATCTGGATTGGGGTCTTTACGAATATTTCCCGGAGATCGCGCAGTCTCTGCCACGGGTCGTCGTTTAAGTAACGGATACAGGTGTCAAAGGTTGCACCTCCCCATGCTTCAACAGACCAGAAACCGGCTTTTTCCATCTCGGCGGCGAGGGAAAGCATATCTTCGGTGCGCATGCGGGTCGCTGCTAAGGACTGATGTGCATCACGAAGCGTGGTATCGGTGATTTTGAGTTGTGTCATTTCAAAGAAAACTCCCGGTTAGCGAGTTATCTAAACCGTTATTATTTTGGACGTGAAAGGTAAAAAAGTAGTCTATAGGGAAGAGGGGAGTTATCTCTTCCAGAATGGCTTGCTGTTTGCTTCCTTTTGTGCAGCACTCTGCTCCCGTAAGAAGGATTCAAGGGAAGCAATCTGATCCCAGAGGGTGAACATCTGTTCTTTTAAGGAGGAGATGTCAGCAGAAAGTCCGGCAACCGCATCCGAGAACTTTTCCATGTCAGCCTCATTTTTATCGCGCAGAGCAGCAAAACGGTGATCCATACTGACGACTTTGGATTCCATTGAACGGACAGCGAGGATGAGTTCCTCTTCGGTTTCGGTACGCGGAATCGGTTTTGGTGCTTCCTTTGGGACATCTTTCGGAGCTTCGATTCCCATCCGTTTCATGTCTTCTAAGGCACGCTCTTCCAAGGATTTTCCGCCGCGAATTGCCGGAACGATTACATCATGCGGGAGTCCCTGAGCGCGTAAGTCGGCAACTTTTCTGAAGCGGTCGACGACGCTGTCTTCGTAGACGGCAACTTTTCCGATTTTTTTGCCCGGAAGGATGATTTCATACTCTTTGGCAATCTGACGGACTTCGGCTTCCGGGATGCCGAGGATGACGGCAATCTCGGCGACTTTTTTCGGTGCTTCGGACATAGATGTTCTACTATTCGCGGTACTAAGAGATAAATGAGGCGGGACGAAAAGAAAAAAAAGTTAGAGGAAGGTCAGGTCAAAGAAGAAGAGGTTTTCAACCTGACTGCTGCCTGCTTTTGTACACTCTGCTCTGACGGTGTATGTTCCGGCTTTTCCTGCGGTTACATACCACTCGTAATTTCCGCCTGCGCCAAGTAATCCGGAGTCATCTGCAACATACTCTTCTCTCAGAACAGTAAGTCCCGGAGTCTCTTTCATCGTCCAGACATATCCGGTTGTAGGGTTTCCTGCGGTTACTACTTTTACCGGTTCTCCGGGTGCCGGGTTGAAGGCATTGTCAAAGGTCAGAGTTAATATAGTCTCTCCGCTTCCCGTTCCTTCGTAAACAACAACAGGCATGTTTAACTCAGCATACTTCTTGTCCTCTCCTACCATCTGCAGGAAGAGAAGGTCTGCGGAAAAGATGTAGTCTCCCGGTTCGTCTGCATAAATGGTGAAGTAAGAGTATCCGCCGGCTTCGGTGTACTCAAAGTCCTCCTCATAATTCAGACCGGAACTCTCCGTAACTTCCCAGGTATATCCTGCTGACGGAATAACGATAACCAGTTTATCTCCCGGATAGATAGCAGAAGCAACCTTTTCCACCGTAACAGTGTACCATGCACTAATCTCTTCATCCTCTCCCGGGATGTACGGTTCTTCCGGACCGGCAGAAATACAGCCGGCAGTTAGAACAACCGCAACAGCGAGAAGAAGAATGCCCAGTATTTTCTTCATGATAATACCTTACCGCCAAAGAGGTATATACGTTGCGGGTAAGAGAGTTTTTGCCCAATATGTTTATGTGGTCTCAGTGAAAAGTATCCAGCATGAGCGAAGATGTGAAGGCAAAAGATGTCGTAATCACTCTGGTAATTGTTGCAGCAGTGATTGTCGGAATCTGTGCTGCCATATGGCTGTTTTATCCCGGCAGTCCCGGAACACTCGACTTCATAGAGGTTGAGGAGGTAGAAGAAGGAGGGCAGGTTATTGTGATGACAGAAGAAATCTTTGCGGAATATCCGATGATGAGAGGTCCGCCGAACGGCATTGCCATTCGCGATACCGTAATCTCTCAGATACTGAATTCAGATAAGAAAGTAAATCCGGCAACCGCATGGGAAATCCGCGAAAAGTTCGGCTCAGCCTATCTGGACTACGACGGCAAATACTACGTAATCGGATTGCTGGTTTCATAAGTTCCTTCGGACAGCAGATACGCCCTTAATGTTTCCGGACATATACTTCTAACAGAAACCGTGAGCATTATGAATAGACCTGCATGGATTAACCGGAAAACCATTCTGACGACAGCCGGCGTGCTGCTGACAACAGTACTGATAACGGCTGTCCTTCATCTCTTCTTCACAGAAACACTGATTGGAATCTTTGGTGTCTCCGAAAATCAGGTTGCAGAAACCTTCTTCTTCAACCTCGAAGCGCCCACACTCCTTGCCGCATTCATCTCGAACTATGTCCACGTGTACGACTGGCATCTCGGGCAGAACCTCACCTTTACCGTGTATTTCATACTCTGTATGCTTCTGGTGTTCTGGATGCGGGAAATTCTCTGCATGCCTGTTGCAAAGTCATACTTTGTGTTCTTCTTCCCTGCAGTACTGCTCATCCTGCCGTTTATCGCATCGGGGATGTCATATATCTTCAAAGACATGCTTCCGGCAGAGTACTGTGTCGGGTTTTCGCCGATTGTCTTCTCGTTCTTTGGAGCGCTGTTTGCTCTTTTGGGCCCGCTTCTTGCAGGAATCATCACAAAAATTTTCAAACGGGTAAACAAAAAAGCGGTTCTTGCCGTCTGTATGATCTTTGTCTCCCTGGTATTCTTCGGCCTTATGGTGTTATTTACCATCAATGACCTGCAAAGTACCGAAGCGAACTACAACTTCATTGTTCATGTTGCCGGAATGATATTCGGTTATCTGGCAACCATTGTCTATGATGTTGTCTCCTTAAGAAAAACACTCTGCATATCCGCAGAGTAAAAAACACTTTTTGAAAAATGTTTGAGTAAAATTTACTCAAACAGGTTTGCGTAGTACTTCAGTTCGAAGAAGATGGCCAGCGGGATGGCGAGGTAGGTAAGGATGATTCCAACAACCGGAATGAGTGCGAAAAGTCCAACTACAAATCCGAAGACGATGGCAAGGATGTACACCAGGATCATTGCGAGGATGTACTTGCCCCATCCGAGCTTGCCGATCATACCGAAAATCTCGCCGAACTTGAATGCTGCACCGAAGGACTGCTTGCGGGCAAAGTTAATCTCTGCCGGAAGCATGATAAGTGCGAAGATGATAGCTAAGACAGTTGCAACGATGATTCCAAGGCCTGCTCCGCCGGCAAGGATTGCATCGGTTGCTGCTTCCGGCGCAATAATTGCGGTGATAAAGGAAGCGCCGCCAAGGATGACGAAGGCAAGAATCGGGATAATCATGTAGATTACCGAGATGATGAAGAGAAGAAGTCCCTGAATGAAGGATTTGCCTGCATTAGAGAAGTCCGGTTCTTCATCGCGGAAAACTTTCAGGAAGAGACCCATCGCGATGAAGTTGACGATTGGGATGCACATCACAATCGTTAAACCAATCCAGCGAAGGAGTTTCTTGAAGGTATTGTCAATGGCATAGCCGAAAGACTTGCCGACATTTTCAATAAGTCCTACTGACATTTATTACACTCCTTTGTGTATTCTGTAGTATTATTCGTAATCTCAGATAAAGGTAATTGTACTGATTATTCTCCTGCAGGCGGCCTGATAAGGCAGCATCTCTGATGCGGATATTTTTATTCCTGAGCGTCCTATATTCAGGTATGTTAGATGAGAAAGTTGTTGCACTCTTAAACCAGCAGGTGAACAAGGAGTTCTACTCCGCATACCTCTACTTAGAAATATCAAACTTCTACGACAGCATCAGCCTTGACGGCTTTGCAAACTGGTTCATGATTCAGGCTCAGGAAGAAAGAGACCACGCAATGCTCTTCTACCGCTACCTGCAGAACAACGGCATCAAAGTCCAGCTCGAAGCAATCGACAAGCCGGACAAAGTCTTCGCAGACAAGAAAGCACCGCTTGCCGCAACTCTCGAGCACGAGATGTATGTAACCTCCTTAATCAACGACATCTATGCTGCAGCATATGATGCACGCGACTTCCGCTCGATGCAGTTCTTAGACTGGTTCGTCAAAGAGCAGGGAGAAGAGGAAAAGAACGCAAACGACCTGATTGCAAAGATGGAGTTATTCGGAGACGACGCAAAGAGTCTCTACATGTTAAACTCCGAGCTTGCATCACGCGTCTACTCTGCACCGTCTCTGGTGCTCTAAATTTTCTTTTTTTAAACTGCTAAACAGCGGGAAAAAAGTTATGAGATTTTGATGGTAGTCAGTTTTACTGACTCGACCCCTTTGAGTGCCATTAAGCTCTCGGTTAAGGCTCTGAGTTTCTGTCCGTCCCCTCTGACCATGATGACTTCCATACAGCGCTCATGGGTTAAGTGGGAGTGAATCGAGGACTGAATGATATCAGTGTTGGCGTGCTGAACTTCGGTTACCGCTTCCAACAGTCCTCTCTGATCATGGTCATACACCATGGTAATTACCCCCTGACGCTCGCCTTCGACATCGTTCATCCATTCGTAGTAGGTGATATAGGAACGAATGGCATCGCGGATTCCTTCAGAGCGCGAGGAGTAACCGCGTTTGTCGATGATGGAATCGAACTTGTTCAGAAGGTTTTCCGGCAGAGAGATGCCGATACGGGAAAGCTCAGAGTCGCCTACCATGACAGAATATTTGCTCTGAAACTATATTAGTATTGTTACAGAGTGTGAAAAAGAGAGCACACACAACATACGAATGATGACAAAACATGAGACTCCCTGTATCCTGCCTGCGGCAGGCATGCAGGAAAACAGGGCGGCTATTTTTGCTGAGGGGTATTTGCAATACAGCGCTAATCTGTCTCTGTATATTCATACAATCGACAAGTTATTAACTGTTTCCCTCGTGGAAGAAAAAAAAAGGTTTAGAAAAAATATGACACCCGGGAAAGCAGCAGCTCAAAGAGCCGCATGCCCCTCAGGGTTGCAAGGCTCTCGTCCGTTGCGGAGTTACGGGTGTTTAGAAGTTATAATCTGCTGCCGGAAGCAGTTCAAGACCGGAGGTCTTAATCTTCTCAACTGCCTCAACCGGGTTTTCGACCTTTGCAATCAGTGCCCCGTAATCCTTGGTACGGTAACCGTAGGAGTACTCGATGTTGATGCCGAGGTCACCTAAGAGACCAACTACCTCGTAGAGACCTCCCGGGACATCATTCATTTTGATGGCAAGGACATCGGTGTACTTTAACACATAGTTCTTCTTGGCAAATGCATCGAAAGCAACCTCCGGCTTATCAACAATTGCGCGGACAACACCGAAGTTGTTTGCCTCTGCGATATAGAATGCCTGAATCGAGATGCCTGCATCAAGGAAAATCTTGGCGATTGCCGCAAGCTTTCCTGCTTTGTTCTCTGAGAAGATAGACAGCTGTTTGATGATATACTCTTCACTCATTTTACATCACTCTCTTGTCGATAACACGTCTTGCTTTACCCTCAAAACGCGGAAGGGAGTTCGGCGGACACAGCTCAACTCTTGCGGAGACATTTAATGCATCGCGAAGAGTACGCTCTGCGATTCTCTGCATCTCCATAAGTCCGTTGACGCCGTCAGTCATTGCATCAGGCTTAATCTCAACTTTGACCAGCATATCATCAAGGCGTCCGGTACGGGAGACCTCAATCATGAAGTGGCTGGTTAAGAACGAATTCTTAAGCAGTGCATGCTCAACTGCAGATGGGAATACATTGATTCCGCGGATAATAAGCATATCGTCAACACGACCGCTTAAACGTGCGATTCTCGGGCTGGTTCTACCGCACGGACAGTCTTCCTCAAGAATAGAAGTGATATCTCCGATTCTGTAGCGAACCATCGGGATTGCCTCCTTCTTTAAGACAGTCATAGTAAGCTCTCCCCTCTCTCCCGGCTCTAACTGCTCGCCGGTCTCAGGGTCGATGATTTCGACGTATGCCAAGTCTGCTCCGATGTGAATACCGTTTAACTCGGAACAGTCAGTGAACATCGGACCTGAAATCTCGGAAGTTCCAAAGATATTGTGTGCAACAATACCGGACTTTTCATAGATGTACTTTCTCATCTCATCAGTCCATGGCTCGGCACCAAGAATTGCAGTTCTGACCTTGGTGTCCTTTCTAATGTCAACGCCCATCTTCTCCGCAACATCGAGCAGGTGAATTAAGTATGACGGAGTGCAGGCGATGGCAGTAGAACCTAAGTCCTGTGCGAGTTCAATCTGGCGCTCGGAGTTTCCAGTCGATGCCGGAATAACGGTTGCCCCAACCTTCTCTCCTCCATAGTGGAGACCGAGACCGCCGGTGAATAGACCATATCCGTAGCAGACCTGTAAAACATCTTTCTTGCCGACTCCGCACGAAACAAGCGAGCGGGCAAGTGCTTCAGTCCAGAGATTATCAATATCTCCCTGCGTGTAAGCGACGACCGTCGGCTTACCGGTAGTACCGGAGGAAACATG
>JAFZFW010000151.1 GCA_017555685.1 Methanocorpusculum sp. | reverse complement strand
TCATAGTGACTTGCGACCCTCAGGGGCATGCGATGGGCGAGAGGCACAAAGTGACTCAAGCCGTGAGCAAGCTGTAAGCTTGCGATTCGTCTTAGCCCCAAACCTCAGAACCACGCATCAAGCGTAGCCTGACCGTTTCTTAGCCGCCCGTATCCCCGCGACACCTCAGGGGCATGCGGCTAACGCCTTAGCCCCAAACCTCAGAACCACGCATCAAGCGTAGCCTGACCCTTCTTTGCCCCGAGACGTTCTAAACCGGCATCCACTCTGTCGCGGGTAAATCCATGCTCCTCGCAGAGAATCTCCATAACCTTATCGCGGTCTGCCGAGCGGGAAACGATTTCATACTCTGTCGTCACCTCAGGATTCAGGAAATACTTCACCAGCTCCTCTGCCGGGGCGGAGTTTTCCGACTCCTCGATTCTCTCATAGAAATTTCCGGCACGCACAATTTTAAGTGCCGTCTTCGGACCGACACCGGAAACGCCGGAGTTGTAATCCGTTCCAATCAGAAGAGCTGCCTGCACCAGTTCCTCACGGGTGAGCTCAAGTTTGGAAAGCGTATCGGCAAGCGTCAGGCGCTCCGGATAGACTGAGATAACCTTTCCCCGAATCCGGCGCTTGCCTGAGATGGTGACATTGCGGACCAGCGTCTCACAGCCAAACAGAAGCGAATCATAATCCTGCGAAACCGCATATGTCACATCCCCCTGCTGCGTCATAAAGGCAGACTGTGCCTCTCCTTCCGACGGCGCCTGAATCCAGGAGATGCCAAGAGCAGTCAGAAGCTCCTTTGCCGAATCCTTCACATACGCATCAACCTTCGAAGATGCCATCGCATACTTTCTGGCAGCCTCATGGTCACCCTCTTTTACCGCACGTTCATACTCGGCTGCCGCATTCTCTCTGACCTGCCGGCGTTTTTCCAACGTCTGCATCTTAAACTCCGGCGGCTTTCCATCGAAAACATACACCGGCGTAATATTCTTCTCAACCAGATTTGCCGTACGGAACAAAAGCCCGCTCAAATGCGACGTAATCCTTCCTTCCTCATCCATCAGCGGAGCGCCGTCCGCCTGTCTGATTCCGGATAAAAACTGATAGAGGGCATTATAGGCATCAATCGCTGCCACCCCTCCGATAGAATCCCAGCCTGGGCTCTCAATGCATCCATCAAGAAGCGCCCGGAGTGCTACTCCCATTAGCGGTACATCCTGGATTTCAGACTGCTGACTGCTTCAACAACCGTCTGGGAAGTCTTGTCCTGCTTTGCAACAAGCTGACGGCCTAAGTCTTCTAATGCAGCACGCATCATCTTTTCCCGGTGGATAGACTCCTCCTCAAGTCTTCTGACACGGATAATAAGCTGGAGAAGCAGACCGCCGAAACATAAAATCAGGACAAGGATACCAACAGCAATTAATGCATCCTGCCATAAGCGGCTGACGACAACGATTCCCGAGATAGCCATCAAAACGATTAACAGTATCTCCGGGATAATGTCTCGAATATTCATAATTTAACTAAGGTGACGACAAATATTAAGTTAACTGTATGACAGCGGGAAAAGTTCTGGAGAAAGCAGCATATACAGGCATGATTCTGTTGCTGATTGCAGCAAATATTTTTGCCGTTCTTTTGATAAATCCAATGCAGAATGCAGGGCTTTTTGCATTTGAGGACCCGGAATCCATAGGAAACGTCATCTATTTCCTCTTCCTGATGCTGGTTGTCACCGCAATTCTTCTCCTGCTGATCCGCAAAAAAGCACGCTTCCTTATAAGCGCGATTATCGCGCTCTCTTTGGCGTCGGTTATCTTCTATGTATCCCTCGCGCTTCTCTACCCGTTCGTCCCGGTCGTTGCCGCATACATCATCTCTGCCGTTATCGGCATCGGTGCAATCCTGCTGCTGAAGTTCTATCCGGAATGGTTCATCATCAATATAGTAGGGCTGATTACCGCAGCAGGATGTGCCGCGATTTTCGGCATCTCCCTTACCCCGCTGCCGGTAATCTTCCTGCTCATCCTGCTGATTATCTATGATTATGTGGCAGTCCACAAAACAAAACACATGCTGACCTTAGCAGACGGTGTGATGCAGCAGAAGATGCCGATTATGTTCCTTGTACCAAAGAAGCTGAAGTACTCCTATAAACGCGACGGATTAGTAATCCACGACAAAAAAGAGGAACGCAGTGCCTATATGCTCGGTCTGGGGGATGTTATCTTCCCGGGCATTCTGACAGTCTCCGCACAGGTCTATGCAGGAAGCCTGACGGTTCTCGGCATCACATTGCCGGCACTCGGCGCACTGCTCGGTTCAGCAGTCGGACTTATCCTTCTGTCTCTTCCCATGCGTTCCGGAAAACCGCAGCCGGGCCTTCCGCTGATTAACGGCTGTGCAATTCTCGGATTTGTCATCTGCTGTGCCGTCTCCGGCTCCTGGGACTGGCTGATGGCAGGACTTTGGTGAACGCTATCCTCATAGAAAAAACACCCATGAGGTTTCACTTTAAGAATTATTTGCAGTGATTGGGATTCTCTGTCCTTACTCATGAAACACGAATCCACGCGAATCAAAACGAATCGCGACCTCTAAAGGCGGCAGTTTTGTTCCGCTTATCGCGGAACTGCCGCACGGTCGCTAATGCCCTCGCAGTCGGCTCGGGCGTATCTTTTCCCCGATTAATGTCCGCCCGCGCCGCCTGCGAGGGGCGAGGGAGCGAAAGCGACTAAGCCGGAAGCAGGCACG
>JAFZFW010000150.1 GCA_017555685.1 Methanocorpusculum sp. | reverse complement strand
GGACTTGCCAGAAACGTCCTTGTCCGCGGTAAAAAATACTGTCCGTGTATTCTTCCATCCGGAAATGAGGAAGAGGACAAGCAGTATATCTGTCCGTGCCGCAACTCAACAAAGGATGTTGAGGAAACAGGCCACTGCCACTGTTATCTGTATATGAAAAAATAATCTCTTCTTTTTTCCTTACCGTACATCAAAACGGCAAGTTATATATTTCATGTGTGTCAATGTTTAACAGATGCACAAGAAAGCACTTATGGGGATTGGTGTATCCCTTTTAGTTATCTTCGCAGTCCTTATGGCAGGCTGTGTTTCTACTAATGACAACGTTATTGTTGTTGGTATCGATGGTGAATACCCGCCGTACTCTTATATCGACGAGACAGGAAAGGCAGTCGGATTCGATGTAGAATCCATCCAGTGGATTGCAGAGCAGAAAGGCTTTGAAGTCGAGATTGCACCAACCGCATGGGACGGTATCATTCCGGCACTTCTTGCAGGAAAGATTGATATGGTCTACTCCGGTATGAGTGTAACTCCGGAGCGTGAGGCACAGGTTACCTTCTCCAACCCGTACTGGGAAGTCAACCAGGGTCTTGTTGGAAAGGCAGGAACCACCGCAACTGTTGCAGACTTTGAAGAAGGCAAGCTCGTTATCGGTGTTCAGAGAAGCTGTTCCGCAGATCAGTGGATGCAGGACTTCTTCGGAATGGAAACCTACAACCAGATGGTAAAGGACGGTAAGATTAAGCTCTACGACTCCTTCCCGCAGTCTATGGTTGCACTTGAGCAGGGACTTGTTGAGTGTGTTATCTTCGATGATGTAAACATCGAGACCTACATCAAAGGAAACGATGCATTCCAGATGATTGGTATCATCGAGACCGGTGAAGTCTACGCAATTGCAATGAGAAACGAAGACACTGATCTCCACGCACTTATCAACGAAGGTCTTGCAGAACTCATGGCCTCTGAGAAGTGGGAAGAGCTCAAGCTCAAGTACATCGTTGAGTAAATCTGAACAACTGCCCTCCGGCAGTTTCTTTTTTTCATACATCCTATAGTCTTACATGGAATGCAGTAAATGCCGCAGTGAGGCTGTTGTTACCCAGTCGTATTCGGGGCTTTCTCTTTGCATGCGGCATCTGATTTCAGACATTGAGTCGAAGGCAAAAAAGGAGATCCGCAAAAAAGGCGGCCTCGCATCAGGTGAACATATCTATCTTGCAGGCGGCGATGACTGCCGGCTGTTTGCTCTGCGGGTGTTTGTGAGTGCTCTGTTTGTGAAGCGTACCGACATCATTTTTGTCTCCTCAGCAGACGAGGCAACCACGGTCTTTAGTTCAGAGACATTGGATGACGCCGCCTGCGGGCTTCTGGATGCAGTACTTGAAGGCCGTACAGCAGAATATCTTGCGGAAAAACCGAAACGAATCATCGCTCCACTATCGGTGATTCCGGCTGATGAAGTATTCCTCTATGCCAAAGCCCACGGATGGAAAGGGGATGGTATCTCTGATACGCCGACAAAACAGTTCCTTGATGACTTTTCCGAAGGTCGTCCCGGTACAAAATATGCGCTGAAAAATACTGCTGATTATCTGGAGAATTTGTCATGACGATGTGCGAATGCATTGGATGCGAGATTGTAAAGATAAAAGACCATATGCGTTCTGCCGTGTGGAATGCCCGTGCTGCAGGTTTTGTTGTCGGCATCTCCGGCGGGATTGACTCTGCGGTTGCCTGTGCTCTGGCAGTAAAGGCTGTCGGACCTGAACGGGTATTGGGAGTCAGTATGCCCGTGTCGTCTAACAGTCCGCAGGATGCAGAAGATGCTAAAGCGCTCTGCAGTGCGCTTGGTGTTGAACTGATTACTGTTCCTTTAGGTGATGTTTTGGATGCGTTCCTTGCAAAAGAGGGCATCACAAATACACCGGTTCTTGCAGGCAACATCGCATCTCGCCTGCGGATGACAACACTGTACAATATTGCTGCAGCAAGACAGTACCTGGTCTGCGGCACGTCGAACAAGACTGAGTATATGATTGGTTACTCGACAAAATGGGGGGACGGAGCATCTGATGTTCAGCCGCTTTTACATCTCTACAAGAAGGATGTCTATGCGCTTGCTGAAGAGCTGAACATCCCGCAGGCAATTATCGACAAAGCACCGTCTGCCGGTTTCTTCGAGGGGCAGACAGATGAGGCTGACATCGGACTTACCTATGCGGATCTTGATTCTGCACTGTGGAACCTTGAGTTAAACGAGTTTGTTCCGCAGAGCCAGGTGGAAGAGAAGGTCTTAGCCCTGGTGATAAAGAGCGAGCACAAGCGAAAACCGCCGGTGTTTATCCCGTAATACAAGCACCATCCCTTTATCAAATCAGACAACCAATATAGATTAATCATGGGTGAACCAAACCACGAACAGGCAGCTGCAGAGATTACTGCAGTTCTGCAGACTGCCGGATATGACTGTGAACCGGAAGAAGGGCCGTTCAACCTCTCCGGTGTCAGAGGAAATAAATGCATTTTAGTCATGTGCTCTGACGACTTAAACGGACTGCAGCGCTTCGACATGACTCCCTATACTATCATGCTCGGCGGCTCCAAAGTCCGCTGCGACAAAATTATCTTTACCGGAAACTCCTACTTCCAGCCGAAGGAATCCACTCTCTGGACAAAGGATGTCCTTCTCCAGAACATTGCACTCTCCGCTGAAGCAAGAATCTACGGACTCCCCTTCGATATTGAAGCAACTCCGTCCTTTGCCTATCCTGCAGGAGCAACCCCGGACATCTCTTCTGTAGGCTACGATCTCATGCTTCCGGTCAGAATCAGTGCAAAAGATGCTGTCCGTGTCGCACACCAGGAAGGTCCGACCGTACTTCGCATGATTCCATACTGGAGATACCACTACACCAGCGGAGGCGAAGCAACCTACAAAGGAAAGAGCGTCTGCTTTGATGCAGAAGGCGACGGCTGGATTAATGCGGTAAACGGTCTTGAGTGGGAATTCGATGATGATGCTATCCCGGTACCGGGGGAGCTTCCGCCGGAAGCTGATGTCGTTGCTCCGGTAACCCAGAAGAATGAGGCAAAAGAGACGGTCATGGCCGATCTCATCAAGAAGCTCACCCGCCGTGTCAGAATCAAGACCACTGCAGGAGATGCCATCTTCGCAGAGGAGAAGGAGTTCAGACCGACTGAGGACAACATTGTTGTAAAGGTCGAGAAAGTCTATGTCCCGGTCTGGCAGGTACGAGGCAAGAGAGATATTGTAGAGGTCAACGCATTCAACGGACAGGAGCTCTGTCTCCCGTCTGATGAAGGATGCGAGGTCTTCTGACGTGATTATCGTCGTGGGCGGAGGGCCTGCCGGAAGAATGGCGGCGCTCCGTCTTGCCGGTGCCGGAAAAGACGTTACTATCATCGAGAAGCGGGCATTAGGCGGCCAGTGTATGCATGACGGATGTATGCTTGTCTGTGCCTTAAATGATGTTGCCCGCAGTCTGGAAAGCGTCCGCTATCTTGAACAGCAGGGTATTACTGCCGGCTCTGTATCGGTGGATTACCCGGGTCTTCTGGCGAAGCTTGAGGCAACGCAGGAGAAACTCCGCTATATTCTGAATATGGAGACCACTGCATCCGGCGTGAAGGTCGAGTACGGCAAGGAGGCTGAGGTCAGAGACGGTGT
>JAFZFW010000149.1 GCA_017555685.1 Methanocorpusculum sp. | reverse complement strand
GCGATTGCTTCTATGACCTGCGGTATTCTGGCAGCTCTGGTGTTTGGCTGTTACAGCTACTTCAAGCTCGGTCCGGCACTTCCGATGCACTTCTCGATTTACTCGTTTGGAATCGCCATTATCGCTATGGTTGTAGTGAGTCTGCTTACCAAGAAGAACTCCGACGAGGCATTAGAGAAGACCTACACCGGATTCTATATGTTCCCAAAGGACAAAGAAGAGGATACTGAATAATCCTCTTTCTTCCTGTTTTTTCTTTGTATTAAAAAAAGATATTTTATAATTTCTTTTCTAAGACCAGACGGCTGATATCCGGGTAGAAGTAGTTTTCCCGTTCCTCTTTCTGCACAAATCCGATTTTCTTATAGAAGGAGAGGGCAGGAACATTTGCCTCGGCAACGGTTAAGTGTACGGTTTCAATTCCCAGACCTTTCATCCGTTCAAAAAGGGCGGCAGTCAGTTTGGTTCCGCATTCTTTTCTCTGGAATCCTGGGCAGACGCCAATCCGGATGAGTTTTCCTTTTGTGGTATCCTCCAGGTGGACACCGCCTAAGATGTAGCCGATTAATTTTCCTTCGAACTCGGCAACAAAAAACAGGTCTCCGAAGAGTTCCTGGATGTGACGGAAGAGAACCGGACCTCCCATACCGGAAAACATCGGAGCGTCAAGCTCGCAAAGAGCCATGTAGTCGCTGTCTGCAAAATTCCGGATGGTTATCATAGATACTAATTATATATGTTCTTCCTTATGTTAACATGTTTGCTTTTTTGCCCGTGTCATTCAATAGATTACTAACCCAACAGAACCAATATAGATACATCTATGCCGGACATATCAGATTACTTCCCCTACCAGGGGTATCGCAAAAATCAGCAGGAGATGCTCGAAGCAGCAGCGCGGGCTGCGGCAAACAACAGTGTGCTTCTCGTCGATGCACCAACAGGAAGCGGAAAATCCAGTGTTGTTGCAGCACTCCTTGCAAAAGCGGCCGGCAAAAAAATCATTATTGCAGTTCGCACCATTTCCCAGCTTCAGATTTTCATCCGCGAACTTGATATGATCCGCATCAAAAAACAGCGGGACTTAAAGTTCACCTATCTTATCGGCAAGGGAAATATGTGCCCGCTTGGCGGATACGGGGATGTGTACCGCAGATGCGAAGGGGTCAAGGCGTTTACCACTTCGCTGATGCAGCAGAGAGCCGAGCGCGGTTCCTATGACCCGTCCCAGGATAAGGTTATCCGCGACCAGATTGCCCGGCAGGATAAAGACCATCCGTTAATCTGTCCGTACTTTGTCAACAGCCGCGTGTTTGTCCCGGGAGAGGAGGGAGGACGCCGTATGGTGCCGTCTCCGGATATCCGCAAGAAGTCCGAGACTGCACAGAAAAAAGTGGTGACGCCGGCAGACTTACATTCCTTTGCGGGACGGTGCTGTCCGTACGATCTGATGCTTTCCGCGGCAAAGGGTGCGGATGTTCTTATCTGCAACTATTACCATCTGTTCAACGATGAGATTCGCGAACAGCTCTATGTAAACCTCGGATGCGAGGAGCAGAATGTGATTCTGCTGCTTGACGAGGCGCATAACTTAGGCGATGTGGTCCAGACCATTGAGAGCATCAGAATCCGGGAGACAGATATCGAGTCTGCCGCATCAGAACTTGCCGGTCTTCGGGAGAAGGTCAGAGGAAGCGATGCTATCCGGCATATTCTCCCGAGAATCGCCCAGTTCATGGACGGTCTTCGCCGGTCTACCGAGGTCGAGGACTGGTTCGACCCGGAGATTTTCAACCGGATTATCATCCGCGGTTCGCTGTACAGTAAGCCGGAGGAGATGATTGAGGATGTCATCGCCATAAAAGAAGCTCTGCGGAATATGAGCATCGAAAAGGGCGACTTCCGCGAGACTGCAATCGAGAAGCTCTGCGAATTCTTAATCCGCCTGTACCGTTCCTCGACCGATTCGGCATTCCTGACGGTATATACGAAGGATTCGGAATCCATCACGCTTGAGGTTCGCAACATTGACCCGGCAAACCGTCTGCAGGAGCTTGCCTCAAAACATGCGGCAACAGTTCTTATCAGCGGTACTCTCTCACCGGTTGATGCCTACCGCCGGTACTACTTCGGCGATATGCCGGTGGAGACTATCTCGCTTGCCAACTCGTTCCCGAAGGAGAACCGTATGGTTCTCGGAACCGCGGATATCACAACGGCATTTTCCAAGAGACAGAATGCGGAGAACACAAAGGCGATTGAAGATTATATCATGGCATTTTCCCGCCTGCCGGGAAATGTTGCGGTGTACTTCCCGTCCTACCAGCTGCAGACGCAGTTTGCGAATGCCTGTGCATCCCGCATCAGAAACAAGGTGGTCTTCATCGAGCCGCGTGAGTCGGGCGAGGCAAACGAGGCGTTAAAGGAGTTCGTGAGTCTTCCGTCGAAGAAGAAGTCCGGCATTATGTTTGCGGTCTGCGGAGGAAAGTGGAGCGAAGGTCTGGATTACCGTGGAGACCAGATGACTGCGGCTATGGTTATTGGTCTCCCGCTTGCGCCGTTTACGCCGGTCAGACGGATGGTCAACAGCTACTTCAAACGCAAATTCGGTGAGCAGGGAGAGTTTATCGCATACACGCTTCCGGCGATTAACAAATCCATGCAGGCGCTGGGAAGAGTTCTTCGAACCGAGACCGACCGCGGAGTCCTGATTTTAGGAGACCAGCGGTTCTTAAGTCCGGAGATTTTTGCGGGCGTCTCTCCCTGGATGCAGAAGGAGATGAAGCGCTGTACGGTATCGGAGGTAAAGACGCTTCTTGCTTCCTGGGATGCGAAATGAACACCGGTTCGTGTTCATTTCATCTCTGGAAGGTCGCTGTTGACTGGGAGGGGACGACGGTACACCGTGTCCGCTTTCTGCGGACAGCGGATGCGGGGTCTGTTCCGGTGCAGTTTACGAAGTTCCTTGCCGGAAAAGGACGGGACTTTTTGCCGCTGACGTCTGCGGCACTTGCCGGGGACTCGGTGTATGCAAGGATTTACCGTGCGGTATCGGCGATTCCCTATGGAGAGACATGGACCTATGCGGAGGTTGCAGCGGCTGCCGGTACGCATGCCCGTGTTGTCGGAAACGCGATGGCCAGAAATCCCACCCCGCTGATTGTCCCCTGTCACCGGGTAGTCGGCGCAGACGGTATTGGCGGCTTCTCGCCGGATATTGAGATTAAGAAGGCACTGCTTTTGATGGAGAAGAAAGCGGCAAAAACTGCCTCCAACTCCATGTTGAAATACCAACCAATCCTATAACAAATCATGATGTTCGATGTCGTAAACCCGGCTACCGGAGAACACATTTCTTCGGTTGATGTCTTTTCTGCCCGTGATGTTGCAGCAGCTGCCAGACGTGCCGCTGATGCAGCAAAATCCTGGGAGCACACTGCCGCTTCCGTTCGTGCCGTAAAACTCGTAAACGCGGCTTCTCTTATCCGCTCCCGCCAGACTGCCCTTGCTTCTCTTCTCACCCGCGAGCAGGGAAAGCCGCTTTCGGAAGCGAAAAATGAGATTATGGGCGCGGCCCATGTTCTTGAGTACTACGCATCTGTCTGCGGCAGTATCAGAGGGGATGCACAGAATCTCCCGAACTATGGATATATGAATGTCGTCAGAAAGCCGGTCGGCGTCTGTGCGGCCATTGTCCCGTGGAATATGCCGGCGATTATCTTTGCCTGGAAGGCGGGAGCAGCGCTTGCCTGCGGAAACCCGGTTCTTGCAAAGCCGTCAGTAAATGCTCCGCTTACGGTTCAGGCGCTTGCCCGTGCCATGCATGAAGCAGGAATTCCGGATGATGTTTTACAGGTCGTTACCGGAAACGGGGACGAGACCGGACGTGCATTAGTTGATGAGCCGCTTGTCCGTCATGTCTCGTTTACCGGATCCACTGCTGCCGGACGCGAGGTAGGGGCTGCTTGCGGCAGACATCTGAAGCGTGTGCACCTTGAGCTTGGCGGAAACGATGCATTCATTGTGACGAAGTCCGCTGATGTCAAGCGTGCTGCAGCAGCCGCTGTTCGTCACCGGTTCTATAACTGCGGTCAGGTCTGTACGTCTGCCAAGCGTATCTTAGTCCACGCATCGTTAGAGGACGCATTTATCGCCGCAGCAAAGGACTTAATCGAGCAGATTACTGTTGGAGACGGCATGGCCGGAAACAAGATGGGGCCGCTGAATAATGCCGATCAGCTTCGTGCTGTCTCTGCTGCTGTTGAAAGCATCACCAGCCGTGATGAGGGAACACTGGTTACCGGCGGAGAGAGAATTGCCGGAAAGGGATACTTCTACCGCCCGACCCTCCTGCGTGATGTCACTGCGGATGCCGTGTCTCAGGAGATTTTCGGTCCGGTGATGTCGGTTATTCCGTTCAGTTCGGATGATGAAGCTATTGAAATCGCCAACGGTACCGAGTATGGTCTTGGTGCATCCGTCTGGACCGAAAGCCTTGCTCTTTCCCACAAGTATGCAGACGAACTGAAGGCCGGTGTCGTCTGGGTCAATAAGCACCTGATTCTGCCGCCGGAGATGCCGTTTGGCGGTGTTGGAAACTCCGGATTCGGCAGAGAAAACGGTATGGACTTCGTATACGAATACACGGAAGCAAAGAGCATCCTGTTTGGATAAATACGATTCCCAACCCATTGGGCTGCTGCTCGAAGAGCAGTATGCCCGATTAGGCGTCGCGGGGATACGGGCGGGTGAGAAACGTTCTGTTTGGCTAACGCAACTCTCAACATCATTGAGATTTTCTCATACCCTCATTTTTTTCCATGAAAACCTCTCGTATTCACTAATTCATTAAGATACTGTTGCCTTACTCGAGAAACACGAACCCACGCGAATCGCCAGTCCTTCGGACTTGCTCACGGCTCGAGCACGCTCTCGCCATCAATACGAATCGCGTGCCTATACACGGCTTCTTTTCCGGCTTATCGCCGGAAGCCGCGGCACGCTCGTGCCCTCACATGCACTTCGTGCCTGCTTCCGGCTTAGTCGCTTTCGCTCCCTCGCCCCTCGCAG
>JAFZFW010000016.1 GCA_017555685.1 Methanocorpusculum sp. | reverse complement strand
GGTAAGAACCTTAAGTCCATCGCAGAAGAGCGTGCACAGAACCGCTACCCGAACATGGAAGTTTTAAACTCCTACTGGGTTGGACAGGACGGAAAAGCAAAGTACTTTGAAGTCATCCTCGTAGACCGCAGCTCCCCGGCAGTCCTTGCAGACAAGAACCTCGCATGGATCGCAAACTCCAAGGGACGTGTCTACCGCGGAAAGACCTCTGCAGGCAGAAAGGGACGTGGACAGCACAAGCGTGGAATCGGAACTGAGAAGTGCCGCCCATCCATCCGCTGCCACAACAATCAGGGTAAGTAAAACCCTGAACCTAATCTTTTCTTCAACTCTGTAATCTATGATTTCTGACGCATGCATTTGTGTAAATGAGTCGTCTCCTTTTTCGCTCACTGATTTTTCTGATACGGCATTCAAGAACGGTTACCGGAGAATTGTCGTATGCGGGGCAGTGTCTGATTCTCCGCTTTCCTGTGAGGTCATATCCGGCACCCGTATTTCGGCAAAGACGGTAAAGGAGCTGCTTGCCGCAGCAAAGAAGGCGCCGAAGGGAAATGTGGTTATTGCTGATGTCGGTGATAATTCATTTAACAGAACGGCGATTACGACAAAAGGCATCCATCTTTTAGCAGGCCTCGATGCTTTACCGAAGGCAGGCTTTGAGCACATCACGGCAAAGATGGCGGCTCAGCATCGCGTCGGACTGGTTATCGAGCTTGGAAAGATTATTGATCCGAAGACCCGCCGCAGTGCGCTTTCGCACTATGCAGATATCTTAAAGCTGCAGCGCAAGTATCAGTTCCCGCTGGTTATTGCCTCTGCTGCTTCTGCCCCTGCCGGGCAGAAGAATCTGCAGGAGACAGTGGCGCTTTGTTCCCTTTTCGGAATGGAACGCGCTGAGGTCTATGCGGCACTCAATGCCGTGGACGGCATCTTACATCCGCCAAAGACTGTGGAGGTTGTCGAATGAGGCCGCTTCCGCCGACACTGCGTGAGAACCGCCGCTACATCCTGGTAAGAATTGAAGCAGGTGAGCTTACGCAGAAGGAGATGTACCGTGCGGCAGCAGACTCGGTCCGCGATCTTTTCGGAGATGTGGGTGCTTCCAAAATCCATCCGGCTGTTATCTGGTCGGAAGGTGAGTATGCGATTGTCCGCTGCAGCAGAGGTCATGAGCTCGAAATGACGGCAGCTCTTGCCTGCATTACCAAAGCGGGCGGAAATCCGGCGGTCTTTCGGACAGTAAAGACGTCGGGAACGGTTCTCGGCGCGAAAAAGGGTGTCTCTCTTAAGAAGAGATATCTTCATGAAGATTGAATATAGTAAGGAGTAACTATGCAGCCACAGCAATATCAGATGGGCGGTTATGACCGCACTATTACTATGTTCTCACCTGATGGCAGACTGTATCAGGTAGAGTACGCACGTGAGGCTGTCAAACGCGGAACTACTGCAGTCGGTATTAAGTGCCGCTCGGGTGTTGTTCTGCTCGTTGATAAGAGAGTAGGTTCCCGCCTGCTTGAACCATCCTCGATTGAAAAGATTTTCAAGATTGATGAACACATCGGTGTTGCCTCCTCCGGTCTTGTCGGTGACGCCCGCGCTCTTGTCGAGCGTGCACGCGTTGAGGCACAGAGCAACAGAATCACCTACGGCGAGCCGATTGATGTGGAAACGCTTGCCAAGAAGCTCTGCGACCACATGCAGACCTATACGCTCTTCGGCGGAGCACGTCCGTACGGTACTGCACTGCTGCTTGCCGGTGTTGACATCGGTGCAGACGGCAAGGCACACTACCGTCTCTTTGAGACTGATCCGTCCGGAACCCTTCTTGAATATATGGCAACGGGTATCGGTATCGGCAGACAGGCAGTTATGAAGCTCTTCGAAGAGGAGTACAAGGAAGGCTTATCCGCTGAAGAGGCTGTCCTCTTAGGACTCAAGGCACTCTATACCGCAACCGAGGGCAAGTTCGATATGAACACGGTCGAGATCGGTGTTGCAGGCGAATACTCGAAGAAGCGCGCAGTCAAGAAGATTGTTGAGTCTCCGACGGGAAGCACTAC
The DNA here is from genome assembly GCA_017555685.1 of Methanocorpusculum sp. Taxonomy (GTDB): domain Archaea; phylum Halobacteriota; class Methanomicrobia; order Methanomicrobiales; family Methanocorpusculaceae; genus Methanocorpusculum. Next base: position 1,335 of record JAFZFW010000016.1, on the reverse strand, counting down.
GCAGATTCTGTCCTTTAGAAAGCTTACTGCAGAAGAAGTCAAGTCTGCAGTTGCCAAGTTTTCCAAGACGGTAAAGCAGGCAGAGAAGGCAGAGTAAGATGATTCCGCTTGACAATGCAGTAACAGCCCGGCTGGAAAGCCACGGTCTGCGCTTTGAGATTTTAGTCGATCCGGAGCTCGCAGACAAGATGCGCCACGGTGTCGAAGGCATCGAGATTGAGGATGCGGTTGCAGCCCTCAATGTCTATGAGAATGCCTCCCACGGAGAGAAGTCTCCGGATGAGGATTTACTCAAGGTCTTTAAGTCCACGAACTTTGAAGAGGTCGCACGGCAGATTATCCTGAAAGGGGAAATCCACTTAACGACTGAGCAGAGAAGACGCTTAACGGAAGAGAAGAGAGCCCGCGTTATCACGTATATTGCAAGAAACGCTGTCAATCCGCAAAACGGTCTGCCGCACCCGGTAACGCGCATCGAGTTAGCGCTCGAGCAGGTGCGCGTGAACTTTGATCCGTTTAAGTCCGTTGACGACCTGGTTAAGGAAACCGTCAAAGCTCTGCGTCCGGTTCTTCCAATCAGCTTTGAGGAGAGAAGAATCGCTGCCAAGTTCCCGATGGATTATGCAGCGCGTGCATACGGCGCGGTGTCTGGTGCATCCTATGTCAAGATGGAAAAGAACGAGTGGCAGAATGACGGCTCATGGATTTGCGTTGTCTCAATTCCGGCAGGAATGCAGGAGGAATTCTTCAACCTGGCAAATGCTGCGGCAAAGGGAGATGCGCTCTTAAAGATCCTTGAGTAAGGGCAGACACACACAACTATTAAATTAATGGAAGACTAACATTATTAGATATTTCTGGAGAAATAAAAAATGGCATCCAAGAGCAAGCATGTAGCAAAGGGACGCGTTACCGGCAGTGCCGGACGCTTTGGCCCGAGATACGGTCGCTTCGGCCGCAAACTGGTAAATGAGAGCGAGAAGATTTCCCGCGCAAAGCACCTCTGTCCGATGTGTGACACTGTTGCAGTCAAGCGTGTTGGAACCGGAATCTGGGAATGCAAGAAGTGCGGATACAAGTACGCAGGTGGAGCATACACTCCGCAGACCCCATCCCTGAAGGTTGTCCTTCGCGCAATTGAGACCAAAGGAGCATAATTTTAAATGGTCAGCTACAAGTGTGCCCGCTGTAAACAGATGGTGGAGATTGACAACAATGTCAGATGTCCATACTGTGGTCACCGCATTCTCTTCAAGACCCGCGGGGCCGGCACTAAAGTACTGAAAGCTCGATGACAATAGTTACTTCATCGCGCAAACCACAGCCGGAGGTTCG
>JAFZFW010000148.1 GCA_017555685.1 Methanocorpusculum sp. | reverse complement strand
CGGCTCTCCGCCGGACAGATATGAATCAAGTGCTGCCGCCGGATCGCCGGAAAGCATCCCGGTCCAGCCGGATACTGCCTGCTTCTTTGCGACCGCTCCTCCTTCCGGCGAGTAGCCGAAGGCAATCGGTCCTCCAAGGAAAGATACTGTCTTCTTCGAAAAGGTAAATCCGAGCTGCTGCAGCTCCAGAAGCGTTGCCGGCGTTCCTGCCAGATACTTTCCCGGAACGGTGACTCCGGCAATCATAACAACCAGCTTTGCGTCCCGGAGTGCGGCAGTCCGCATCGGGTCCTTGCGCAACTGGTCGATGGTGATGTACTCCGGAGACAAGCCGTGTTCTTTTAACACCCCGGCAACCGTTCTGATGTACGGGGAAATATAGGGCGGAACACCTAAACAGGCCGGCTCGTCCACATACCCGTCGATGATGACTGTCTCAGATGTCATGACCAATGAGGTGTAAGAGTTTTCTTGCGATCATCAGCTTCCCGTGCTTTACCGGGTCAACCGAGGTATCGTTCAGATCAAATCCGATAAGAGAAACAGAGGCAGCGCCGAGTTCATGTGCGGCAAAGACTCCGCGGTCTCCGTCAGAGAATCCGCCGAAGTTGTATACATTTGCAAGAGGCGTACTCTGCGTAGTACCGACAACCGGCCCTTTCATCTTCGGAACCCAGGATTTCACCAACGGCATGTTGTCACCGTGTGCGTGAACAGCAAGAATCGTTCCTGCCTCGTTCATCTCCAGCACATCGTCATCTAATCCGTCTAAATCAGTGAAAACAATATCCGGGATGACTCCGCCTTTCTTCATCACCCGGGCGGCGGCATCGGCAGCGATTACGACTTTGCCGGAAAAGTCCGTCTTTTTGATGTCCGCCGGAAGAGACGGGGCATTTCCTGCCACAATCACCTCTGCTCCGCTAATCTTTTCGGTTAAAAGCGCGATGTCATCGCGCGGAAGGATAGTGGATAAGAGGCGGGCTGCCTCTTCATCATCTGCCCGGTCGAACCCGAAGAAATCCAGAATCCGTACGTAGTATGGTTCCCACTCTTCAGTCTTCATCGTCCTCGTCCTCGGCAATGCCTACAATCTTCATGAAGTTGGCAAGAATCGAGTCGATAACCATCGAGAGGAGCTCTTCCTTGTCACGGACAAGACTGAATGCCTGCAGAGGAATAGACATGGCTGCCATCGTTGCATGACCGCCGGCGGATGCTCCCGGGATGCCGGAGAATGCTTCCTTTAAGACGTCTCCGACATGGAGTCTGATGTCCTTGTTTCTGGCAGACAGAATAATTGCTGTATCGGTGATACCATAGATGAGGGCTGTGGTTACTCCTTCCAGATTTAAGAGCAGATCTGCTGCCTGCGGGATTGCATCACGGTTTCTGACGTATCCGATATTCGAGAAGAGGTAACCCTGACGGATTTCGCGGTTCTGAATGGCAGCGCCTAAGACTTCAATGGTTTCCAGGGAAATGGACGGGGCCATCACCAGCTCTAAGAGCTGACGGTCTGCATACGGCAGAAGGAATGCTGCGTTGTGTAAATCCTGCGGGCTGACGTTTCTCTGGAACTCGTGGGTGTCTGCACGGATACCGTAGAAGAGCGCAGTCGCGAGTTTTGTGTCAAGCGGGAGGTATAACTCCTGCAGGTACTGGGTAAAGATGGAAGCCGTTGCTCCTGCATCCGGCCGGATATCCATGAAGTCCGGGATATGAGCGCGCTCAATACCTTCGGTGCTGTGGTGGTCAATGATGATATTGATCTTTGCATCAGCCGGAAGGTCGTTGTTCATGCCCGGGGCAACACAGTCAACTAATGCTGTGTAGTCACACTCGGCTAAGATCTCCGGGGTTAACCGCTCCATCTTAATCTCTAAGAGGTTGACGAATGCGCGGTTTTCCTGGTGGCCGACATTTCCTTCGTAGAGGATACGGCACTTGAGTTTTCCTTTGGATGCCTCTTCAGCAATCGCGCTTAAGGCAATTGCAGAGGAGATTGCATCCGGATCCGGGTTTTTGTGGGTAATGATACCAAACGTTCCCGTCCAGGATTCTAGAAGCGAGTAGAGTTTCTGCGCGTTTCGTGCCGCGAGCAGATTAATCATGTGGTTTACTGCGGATTTTGCCACAACCGTCTGCGGATAGAGCACCACATCTGCTCCGGCATCAGCTAACTGGTCGGAGGAGAATGGATCTAATGCACGCGCGATGATGTTTGCGGCAGGAAACCGTGCTCTGATATGAAGGACACCGGCGAGGTTTGCATCTTTATTGGAAGAGAGGATAAATGCAACCTCCGGTTCCGGAACCGAGTCATAGAATGCCTCATCCGTCATATCTCCAAGCATAACCTGGTGGCGGTGATCGCGTAAATCATCCAGACGTTTTTCGTCAGCGTCGACAATTAAGACATTTTCATCCGATTCGTGCAGTTCTTCGAGGACGTTATATCCAATGCTGCCGCATCCGAGGATGATGTATTTTATTTTCTTGTTCTTCTGAATAAGGGACAGGGGGGAAACCCCATCTGTTTCAGCCATACCTTATCTGTTTGTATCGGAAGATAATAAATCTGCACGTGATGGTGCGTATGTTCAAGATAAAATAGACAAATATAAATAGTAATGAGTTCAATCTATTTAGGTCAAGCTACAATGAAGCTTGCGTGTATCGGGCCCGTGGCTTAGTCAGGCATAGCGTCGGACTCTTAATCCGAATGTCAGGGGTTCAAATCCCTTCGGGCCCGCTTCTTTTCTGTGTTTTCTGTACTTTCAAAGATAACAAGGTTGTCTTTCCGGCAGTCAATGCGGATTCTATAAATACTCGCAAAACCAATATAGTAAGGTCAGGCTGTAATGCAGCTTGTATGTATCGGGCCCGTGGCTTAGTCAGGCATAGCGTCGGACTCTTAATCCGAATGTCAGGGGTTCAAATCCCTTCGGGCCCGCTTCTTTTCTGTGTTTTCTGTACTATCAAGTAGTATGTCTTATATCCTCCAAACATCCATTATCTTCTATTACAACAGGTAATGGCATGAAACGAGTTGTGAACTACACCTTAAACCAGAACAAAGGAATTGTCGTTAGAATTGACGACACAGCCATTGAGAAGGTCATGGTCTGGGCAATTGGTGACGGCGAGGAGACAGATGTCCGGGAAACCATTGCATACTGGTGTGATAAAATTACTGCTGCCGGCGGAAAGAACGCTGCATATCATAAAAACGGCGAGGAGTTCTTCGATATCTATACTCATCTGCAGCGCGGCGGCGAGCTGATTCTCCATGATGCAGTCTACGATGCAGTATTTACGCTTACCCGCGAATCGTTAGCGGAAGGAATCAAACAGGCACTCTATGAATATTACTATCATCTCTATGATGAGGATATTGGAAAACTTCTCTCAATGGAGCTTCTGAGGTACGCAGACGGCGTTTATGAACTGGACTTCCCACGCGAAAACTGGAACATGTTCGGCGATTATGCCGTACAGTTTGCGCTCTTCAATGATGTATTCTACACGCATCACTGCGTTCGGGCCATTGGCAGTATCCGGGTGCATATCCCTCGGTTTAAACCATAATCTGCAAAAAACACTCTTTTTGTGAATGCATGAAAGGCAGCCCGTTCGGCTGCCGGCATTCGTCATTAATCCGGGAAAAATGAGGATATTTACTCTTTCTTGGTGGCGAGCTCGACGTCCTCTGCCTTGATGGTCTTACGACCTGCGTGCTTGGCGAGTTCGTTGGCTTCCTTTGCAATAGCTTCGATGTATGCTTCTGCCTTGATTACAAGTGCATCTGCAGCATCTTCGCCGACGCGCTCTGCGCCTGCTTTCTTTGCAAGTCTGACGACTGCTGCTTTCGGTAAGTCTGCCATAGTTATTACCAATGAAAAAATTGGTCTGGTAAATATTTAAAAGTATCTCAGAATCGTGCCGATTTCAGGCATTTGGACAAAAATATTCGGGGAATGGTAGATTCCGGCGAAATTCTCGCCTTGATTGATGAATCTGTATAAATATCGCTTTAATTGTATATTTGGGAGAAATTATCGGATATTTTCCAAAACGACGCGTGCAGTAAGAGAAATGATTTCCTCGTATCCGGACGATGCGCGCGAACTGTCCATAAATATGTCTCTGATGTTTACAATAAGCGCCCCGTGGCCGGTTCCGCCGCCTAAAAAGACCAGCGTCCGGAAAATCAGGTTTCCGGAGATGCCGTCCGGGGCGATGATGACTCCTGCATCCGCTGCGGCATCCTCGATTAAAATCTCCCCGTGCACTGCACCGGAAATCTGTGCTGCCTCTTCTGCGTCCCGGATGGTTTTATCCACTGCATCGTGGCGTCCGATATCGCCTAACCGTCCGCCGGAGAGAATCACTGCCTTTTCAGGCAGTCCGAGTGCTTTTGCAAGACGTCTGCCGTCTTCGACAAACGAGACCTTCTCTGCAACCGTCCATCCTTCGTCAACACCGACCGGAGCGAAGAGGAACTTCTGTCCGGCAGCAGTTTCCAGGAGAGCAATGCGTTCCAGACGGTCGACACCATAGACCGATTTCAGATACTTTAACGTCTCATTTGCCGGAAGCGATCCGCGGATTGCCGCGTCAATCTTTTTCGCATGCAAATCCTCTACCAGTGCACGCTCCGGGTACGCAGAGTACAAAAGAGATACGCCTTCGGGAGCGGAAAGCTCCGTTCCCTCTTTGGCGTAGCAGATGATTTCAATCTCCGGAGATGCTGCATTTCCCGCGCTTTGCACCACTTTTTCCGGAGAGACACCGCAGCCGATTCCAATTTTCATATATTGGTAATGCCTTCTGAGCAGAAGTTAAAGATGGTGGCTTTTTCCTCGCCTTTGGTGAGCGTTAAACTGCGCTCTTTGACAACCGTTCCGATGACCTGGGCTGCCATTCCCGCCTCACGGAATTTGCGGCAGACCTGCATAACAGAGTCCTTGTCGGTGGTCATGATAAAGCCCATTCCCGGGTACATTCTGACCCATTCCTCAAAGGTGATGCCGTGCAGGTCAAGATCCGGGGTTGGAATGGACGGCAGATCGACAACTCCGCCGACGCCGGATGCTTCCAGAAGCATACCGAGTGTTCCAAGCACTCCCGGATTAGAGATGTCCTTTCCGGCAGTTAAGAGGTGGTGCTCGCCTAACTCCTTCATTACACCGAGCTGCTTTTGCAGAACCTCCGGGGTCTTCTGTGTCACAGAGTCCCAGTTCATGCGTGCGCTTGGGTGGATTCTGCCGTTTAAGTCGATTGCCATAATAATCGAGTCGCCGACGTTTGCCGTGCTGCTGTAGATGACGTTTTCGAGGTCGGCAACACCTAAGATGGAGACATCGATGACATTGTATGGTGCATCCGGGTGAAGGTGTCCGCCGACAACCGGCACATTAAATGCATTTGCGGCATCCCGCATACCGCTGGTAACCTGTGCCATAATCTCATCATCCGAGGCAGAGAGGATATCTACCATCGCAACAGGTCTTCCGCCCATTGCGGCGATGTCGTGGACATTTACCAGAATCGCACAGTATCCTGCCCAGTACGGATCGATATCCATGAGTTTATTCCAGATACCGTCTGCGGCAAGGAGGAGAGCGGTTCTTCCGTTCTGAATGACTGCGGCATCCTCTCCGTAGGATGCGATAACATCCAGATTATCGATATGGAGAGTTTTTACCAGTGAGCCGATTGCCTGCTTTCTGCGGACGCCGTCGTATTTTTTGACGGCTGCCGCAACAGACGCGGGGGTATAGTTATCTGACTGCATTGTGAATTCACCGGAGGGAAATTTCGCGGGTGATATGCTTCCCTCGAATTGTGGATATATATTTCCTTTCTAAAGGGATAATATGTTGTACGGTTCGCATCTCATGATGCCATTCCTGCCATTTATAATCCCTGACTTCCAATATATGAGTAATATGGATTGGGCAGAGAAGTACCGGCCGCAGCATCTTGATGAGATTCTGGGAAATGCCGCAGCAGTGAAACAGATGGCTCTCTGGGCGCAGACCTGGTCTGCTGACTCGGCACCGCTTCTGTTAATCGGAAAGCCGGGTATCGGCAAGACTTCTGCGGCACTGGCTCTTGCCCGCGATATGGACTGGGAGGTTCTGGAACTGAATGCGTCAGATGCCAGAACGAAGGCGGTTATTGAGCGCATTGCCGGAAATTCCGCGACGACGGCAAGTCTCTTTGGTGCATCCAGAAAGATGATTATCATCGATGAAGCAGATAATCTCGAAGGAAACGCAGACAGAGGAGGCGCGCGGGCAATTGCGGATCTGCTCAAGACTGCCAAACAGCCGGTTCTGTTAATCGCAAACGATGCCTACGGGGTGTCTGACTCAATCCGCCGTATCTGCGAGACGGTACAGTTCCGCGCAATCACTTCTTCGACGCTTGCAAAGCGCATGAAGGAGATTTGTGTGTTAGAGCATGTCGCCTGCGGAGAGGATGCACTCTCCGAGATTGCCGCAAGTGCTGCAGGAGATATGCGCAGTGCAGTCAATATGCTCTTCGGCTCTGCCGCCGGCCGTGATTCACTTTCCGCAGACGGGGTTTCTACTGCACAAAAGGATGAGCGTGCAACGATTTTTGATCTGGTTGCCGCTGTGTCTGCCGGAACGTCTGACGACCGTCTGATGAAGCTTTCCCGCGAGTGCGAGGAAAAGCCGGATTATGTTGTCCAGTGGGTGGAGGAGGCTGTCTCCCAGATTCCGGATCGGAAGCGCAGAATCCGTGCGTACCGCCGGGTAAGTAAAGCGGATGTGTATCTGGGACGGACAATGACGCGCCAGTACTATACGCTCTGGCGGTATGCAACAGCCCTGATGACGGTCGGTGTTGCTTCGGAAGAGGAGGCGACCGGCTACCGCCCGCGGGTAATGCCTCCTTCCCGCTGGAAGCGGATGGCGACGGCAAAGAAGCAGAAGACGGTGCGCAGAACGCTTTCCGCGGCTCTTGCCGAGGGGTACTCTATCCCGGACGCACAGGTGCAGGCTGAGTATATTGATCTGTTATCCCGGGTTGCCGAGGCTGATTCGGAGGCATTCTGCGAGAGGCACAATCTTGATGCCGATCAGATGACGGTTCTGCTCCATGATAAGACGCGGGCAGCAGCGGCATTCAAGGCAGTGCAGAAGGCGGCAAAAGAGCGGGAGATTAAGGTAAAGAAGGCGGCCGCGGCAAAGAAGGCGGAGGCACGAAAGAAGGCTGACTTAGAAGAAGCTCTGAAAAAGGCAGAAGCAGAGGCGGCAGCCGCGCAGGTGCCTGCCCCGGCGCCGGAGACTGTTGCGGTTGTTGAAGAGGAAAAACCGGTCGAAAAGAAGCCCGCGGCAACGCAGGCAACCCTGGATTTCTTCTAATTTCCTCTCATTTTTTTCTTTGGTGTCAAAATGTTCACATTATGACTGCAAAAAGTACATATCTCTTTGCATCAACTCTTTTTTATTGTGCGAAACGCCGAATGTGCTGTTGCTGAGATTGTCTCGTTTCTCCTTATCATCGCAGTTCTTGCTGCCGGAATCGGTATCTATTCTACTGCAGTCCTGCCGGCTTTGGAAGCATCTGCTGTGGAAAAACAGCAGAGCAGTATAACTGACGAGCTCTGCGGCCTCAAATCAGACATCGACCTGCTCTGGAGTTCTGGCTCTCCTGCAAGTATCTGCGAAACCCTTCTCCCGAGAGCTGCCGGATATGCAGGAACGGCTGCGACTGTATATTTCGGACCGGGGACTGCCCTTTCCTTCAACCACTCGGCAGGACAGGAAACGGTTTTCCTGGCATCCCTCTCCTGTACCTCTCCTTCCTTCCATGCAGAAAAACAGACTCTGCTCTATGAAGGAGGCGCTGTGTTTTATGACGAAGCCGCCCTTCTCCCGGCTGCTGTTGGGGACACCCATGCAGTTCTTGTCGTGTCCAATGATGCGGCAGATGTGATTCTGGCAAACACCCCAATTGCGGTAACTGCAGCCTGCCAGCAGAGAACAAAATATCAGGATGTATCCGGCATCCGGGTTGCAGACTCGGCGCAGGCTGCATATTGGCGTTCAGTTCTCTCCGGAGTATCTTCCATCACCCTTTGTACAATCTCTTTTTCCGCGGAGGCTGTGCCGTGAGAGATGATGCTCTCTCGGAAATCACCGGATTTCTGCTCATCCTCTCTCTGGTGATTCTCTTCGCGGCCGTCTTCACTGCCGCCGCGCTCCCGGATATTCTCGAACAACAGGCGCGGGAAGAGCGCGAAGACCGGCTGTTTCGGTTCGCCGGCATAAAAGAAGGCATAGATTTTCTGACTCTTGCCAAAAACCCGTCGCTGACGCGAAAAGAAACATTACCTGCTCCGCTGTTCGGCTCCCACTCGCTCTCGCTTACCTATGGAAAACCGGTGATGTATGCAGGCGTCACGTATCATGAAGCGTTTCTGACCTATGAAGCAGAAGATTTCACCACCGGGGTATGCAAACTCACGCTTGGTGCATCCGGCATGAAAAAGGACAGTAAGAGCATTCTGCCTTCATCATACCGCATTGTTGTGGATTCGACAACCGCAGAACAGCGGGAAACCGTTGGAACATTTTGCATTGAATATTCCTGGCAGGGGGAGTTCGTACACGAAGGACAGACCTTCCAGATATTTTCACTGAGGCTTACATGACACACAACCGCGACGCCGGGACATCATCTGCTGCCGCTTTCCTGCTGATTCTGGCAGCCATTGCTGTAACCGCCGGACTCTGGGGGCTTCTGGTGCTTCCGGCAGAACAGCATGCCGCAGCAGAAGAAGAGGCGGATTATGCACAGACACTGCTGATTAAAACCCGACTGGGCATGGCTGAATCCGCAAAGCAGCCGTCTCTCCATACTATCCCGTTTGGTGTGCTGTTCCCGAAAGGAACTCTGACAACAGAAAACCGCGGTATGCTGCAGATTGAAGACCATAGCATTCCGCTCACCAGTCTTGAACTGCAGACAGGGGTGGTCACGCAGGGGATTACTGCGGGTGGAATCTGGCGGAAAGACAGCGGAGGGGCGGCATGGATTCTGCCGCCGGAGACCCAGTACGAAGCAGGTGTGCTGTCTCTTGAACTGCTGGTGTTCACCGGTGATGCTGCGTGGGGTTCTTCTGCTGCGGTGCCGTTTGTATTCTCCGGAACCGGTGTCCGCATGGAGACTGTAAGTGGAAGTCCGATTACGATGACTGTATGTACTCTGGATGCCTGGGTTCAGCAACTCTGGAAGGCGTACTTTACTGAACTCTCCTTTCAGGAGGGGCTGACCGTTACCATTCAGTCCGGTTCGGACCGGGTTACTGCCGTACTTTCTGCTCCTGATTTGACGGTGCAGGTAACAGAACTGTTCTGTACGGTAGAAGCAGGAGGTGCATGGTGATGCAGGATGATGCTGTCTCAGAGGTGATGGGAACACTCCTGCTCTTTGCCCTGGTCTCTGGTGCTGTAGGGGTTCTGACGCTTTTTGCCGCCTGCTTTGTCCTGGACACTGCAGACACGGCGCCGACAGTATCCTTCCGGGAGTCAGCATCACCAAACTATCTGTATCATGCCGGAGGAGATACACTTTTGCAGTCAGAGATTCGCATCTATTCCAAGAGCACAGACATTACTGATAAGACCCGCATCAACGGAGAAAAATGGACGGTCTGGAAAACCGGCGATGCTCTGTATTTGACTGCATATTACAAAGTAACTACTATTACTATTGTCGGCAGGACATCTTCCGGGCGGGAAGTCATCCTCTATGACGGACTGAAAAGAGCGTAATGTCAGTATGAACTAAATGATTCGGATATGAATACACCGGATATGATTGAACCGGATTGGAATAAACAAAGAAGAATCTGAAAAGTAGAAAGAACTTTTGAAAAGAAATAGTGCGGGAGTCCCGCGCCAATTTCCATTTTAGTTCTCGAGAACAATCTCGATGCTGATATCTTTTGGAACCTGAATGCGCATCAGCTGACGGAGTGCACGCTCATCTGCGTCAAGGTCGATGAGTCTCTTGTGAACTCTCATCTGCCAGCGGTCCCAGGTTGCCGT
>JAFZFW010000147.1 GCA_017555685.1 Methanocorpusculum sp. | reverse complement strand
GGTTCGTGCTGCATCTCTGGATGATGATGCCGTACACTGGCAGGCAATCTCCTCGATGAACCGCTACGGCAGATATCTTTCCACCTTCGGGTTTCCGGTGACTGAAACACTGTCGCTGCCAGACTCTGGTGTTTCTATCCTTCTGCCGGAAAAGGTTCTTCGGACAGCCGATCCGCTGCCGCATTCCTGGGATGTCACCTCAGACTCTATCGCGCTGTGGGCAGCAGGAGAACTGCAGGTTTCTCTCCTTCTCGTCAAGTCCCGCGAAGGTGATGCGTCTGATTCTGCGCTTGTAGATGCGTATTTCCCGTCTCTTTCGGCTTCGTTGGATGTTCCGGTGCGCTTTGCAAACGGCCGCGAGAGGGGTTCTGTTACTCATCAGTTGTCTGCCATGCAAGCCACACTTTTATAATAATTGGGCGCCAATAAGTTAAGGAGTTTCATATGGCAAAATGTACATCTTGCAATGCCCCACTCGCAGAGCGCGGGGCAACTGAATTCAAGTGCCCGGACTGCGGAGAGATTATCTACCGCTGTGCACAGTGCAGAAAACAGAGCGTTAAATACACCTGCCCGAAGTGCGGCTTCATGGGACCGTGAGTATCATGGGTGACGTAGCATTAATCTTAAAAGTCATGCCGGAGTCCCCGGAAGTTGACCTCGCACAGATGCAGGAAGACATCAAGGCAAAGGTTGCCGGTGTTCAGGATATCAAGGTCGAACCAATCGGATTCGGTCTTTCCGCACTCAAAGTCGCTGTTGTTACTCAGGACGGCGCAGGTGCAGACGACAAAGTTGTCGCATCCTTCGAGGGCATCGCAGGCCTCGAGAACGTTGAAGTTGAGTCTATGACTCTTCTCTAAATATTTTTTTACAACCGTTTTCTGATTGTATCTTTTTTAAAAAAGGAGATTATGCCTTTTTGGCAAACAGCTCTTCAATTTCTGCAAGAAGCACTAATGTGTCATTCTTCTGTTTTGTAATATCTACCTTGAAGGAATCGGCAAGTGTATAGAAGTCAAGAAATGCAGTGCGGATTTTCTGCATCTCGGAAACCCCTTCTGCAAACTGCTTGCGTTTTTCCAGCTCCTCAGCCCGGCGTTTTACCAGAACGCGGCATTCGGCATAATCTATGCAGAGTTTATTGTATCGTTTTTCTGCCGAGATAATCTTTCCCGCATCCAGCATGGACTTCACCTGCGCAGAGCCTTTGAGCAGCCGGGCCATATATCTGTTGAAGCGTCGGGTTACTGGAAACTGATAGAGAGCCATTGCCTTAAGTATTCGAGCGGCAGGGTTATACCTTTTTTCCCGTATCGCTTCGTTTCCTTTATCTGCATGACGAACCAATAGTAACTCATGTGTATCGCAGTTCCCGCAGAGGTTTTGGAAATCCGTGATGGAAATGTAGCACTCGTAGACTATGGAGAGCTTCAGCAGGAAGTCAGAATCGATCTTGTTGATGTCAAGGTCGGCGAGTTTGTTCTTGTCCATGTCGGATTTGCCATCCAGCGCTTATCCCGCGAAGAAGGTCTTGAGACCCGTGAAATCTTCAAAGAAGTCTATCAGGCAATGGCCGAAGATGGCGTAACGGAATAAACGAACCATGCATGAATCAGGAATCGCCTACGATATCTACGCAACCGCAAAACGCGCAGCAGAAGACAACGCAGCAACGCTTGTCAAGGCAATCCACGTAGACGTGGGCAGTATGGCTATGGTGAACTCTGATCAGGTTGAGTTCATGTTCAACACCTTTATCGCAGAAGATCCCTTATTCCAGGGAACGAAACTGATATTCAATACGGTTCTCCCTGTTGCCGAATGTTCCTGCGGATACAAAGGTTCTGAGATTTTCGTCTGTCCGACCTGCGGAAAGCTTCCGCATATGATTCAGGGTAAGGAAATTCTGGTGAAAAATATCGAAATCGAAACTGAGGATTAAACATGGTAAAAGATACAGAAGTCAATATGATGCACGGAGCAGGAGGCGAAGTTATGGGAGAACTTCTCCAGACGCTGACTGCTTTTAAAAACAACAATGCCGGCGGAATCGGCCTTGAGTCTCTTGACGACGGCTCGACCTTTACTGTCGGAGACAAGACTGTTGTGTTAACCACCGATTCCCATGTGGTAAAACCGCTCTTCTTCCCCGGAGGAGATATTGGAAGAATCGCTGTTTCGGGCACTATCAATGATTTATCTGTCATGGGAGCACGCCCGATTGCGCTGACCTGTGCAATGGTTATCGAAGAGGGATTCCCCATCTCTGATCTCGAAAAGATTGTTGCATCCATGGATGAGGCATTAGGCGAGGTCGGCGCATCCATCATCACCGGCGACACCAAGGTCGTTGAGAAGGGAAGCATTGACGGCATTGCAATCAATACCGCCGGAGTCGGCGTTGTGGAGAATTATCTTATCCGCGACAGAAACCTGAAAGTTGGCGACAAGATTATCGTATCCGGAAATCTTGGCGACCATGGAATGGCCATCGTTTCCTACCGCGAAGGATTCGATTTAGGCGATCAGTTAAAGTCCGATGTTGCCCCGCTCTGGAAGATGATTGAAGGAGCAATCCTTGCCGGCGGAGACGGAGCAATCCATGCTATGAAAGACCCGACCCGCGGAGGATTTGCCGCATGTATGAACGAGATGGCAAGAAAGGCCGGCGTGAAAGTGGTTGTTCACGAAGAGGCTGTGCCAATCCGTGAAAGCGTTGCCTCTGCCGGCGGTCTGTTAGGCATTGACCCGCTGCAGGTTGCAAACGAAGGAAAGTGCGTCATGGGTGTTGCACCGGAAGCAGCAGATAAGATTTTAGAAGCACTCCGTGCCCACCCGTACGGAAAGGATGCAAGAATCATCGGCGAAGTCGTTGAAGGTTCCGGCGTTGTTATGCTGACGAGAATCGGAAGCGAACGCTTCATCGAGCCGCCGATGGGAGACCCGGTTCCGAGAGTCTGCTGATATGGCAGACCTCATTTTAGCAGACGTCCGCCTTCCGGACGGAAGAATCGCAGACATCAGCATCAAAGACGGCCGCGTAGCACATATTGGTTCCTCTGACCGTCTGAGCGGAGCAGAGGTAATCAATGGGCGTCAGCGGCTCTGTGTTCCGGCGGCAACGGATATGCATGTGCATATGCGTGACGGGACACAGAAGGCAAAAGAGGACTGGAAGACCGGAACGCAGTCTGCTGTTGCAGGCGGAGTCGCAACGGTTGTCGACCAGCCGAATTCAGTCCCGGCGATTGATACGGCAGAGATTTTCCAGGCCCGTGTTGCTCTTGCAGAGTCACAGGCATACTGCCGCTTTGCCGTAAACGGTTCGCTCAATGACACCGCTGATATCACGGCGCTGACAAAAGCCGGTGTTCTCGCGTTTGGCGAGATGTTTGCCGCACCGTCAAGCTATGGCTCTGCACTCAGTGCGGAGACAATCGCCCGCGTAACCGCAGAAGCTGCAGCGCTTGGAAAACTCATTACGGTGCATGCCGAAGAGGTCGCCCCGGGAGACGTCCACTCGCTTGCAGAGCATGCAGCATCGCGTCCGGCATCCGGCGAGACAAAGACGATTGCTCTCGTAAACGCTCTTGCACCGGAGAATGCAAAGCTGCACTACTGTCACATCAGCAGTACGGATTCCTTCCCGGTCATGAAGGCAGGTTCGACCTTCGAGGTCGCTCCGCATCATCTGTTCCTCTCGTATGAGACGGCAGAAAACCCGGCCGACACGCACATGCGCATGAATCCGCCTCTCCGGACAGAGTCCGAACGAAAAGCTCTGCTTGCGGAGTTCGACAAAATCCCGGTGATTGCATCCGACCATGCTCCGCACACGCCGGCAGAAAAGTCCGCAGACTTTGCCGCTGCTCCGTCCGGTATTCCGGGCGTTGAGACGATGCTTCCGCTTCTGATGAACGCAGTTCATGCAGGACAGCTTTCGCTTGCGGCTGTCATCGAAAAGACGGTCACGAACCCGAATACGATTCTGGGAATCGAGTCTCCTGCATTTGTGCCGGGGGCCCGGGCTGACTTTGCGATTTATGCAGACGCTCCGGTGTCCATTTCCGCAGAGAATCTCCACAGCAAATGCGGCTGGACTCCGTATGAGGGACTGCAGGGACTCTTCCCGGAGGTAACGGTTGTCTCCGGCGTCTGTGCCTGGAAGGAAGGCGAGTTCTCCCGCGAGGGAGCCTGCTTCCTTCGGGGATAATTTTTGCGCCCTCCCTGCCTGCTCTCCTTTGAGGCTTAGCAGGCGTTTTTTCTTTTTTTAGAAGTATTCAGCAAGAGCCTTTGCGACTGCATCGCCGTACGGCTCATCCAGAACAGCGTCGGCAACGGCTTTTGCATCCGCAGTTCCATTTGAGGGAACAACCGAGAATCCGGCAAGCTTCAGCATCGAAACGTCGTTGACCGAGTCTCCGGCGGCAAGGAACCCGGAAGGAGCGATTCCCATCTCTTCTGCAAGACGTTCGAATGCCGCACCTTTGGAAAGTCCCGGGGTATGGAGATGGATGGCAAAACCGGTATCCACTGCTACCACATCCATCCCGCGGATGATGTCATTTACGGTATCTATCGAGACATCACGGGAGAATGCCACATCGGAATGGCGAAGCTCAGCACTAAACAGCCGAAGCTCTCCTGCTTTCGGCTGAACCTCGGATACAATCTTCTCATACGCCTGCATACAAAGCGCCTTGTTTCCGGCAACAGTCCGTGTTCCGAGGAATCCTTTCCTATACACTCCGCCGTTTTCGGCGATTACATTTCCATCCGTTCCAATCATATGGGAAAGCCCGTCAAGGAAACAAAGGGTGTTCCCTGAGGCGAGGACAATCGGGATGTCGGCATCTATCAGGCGGCGGATTTCGTCTACCGCGCTTGTTGAAAGACGGCGCCGGCTGTCTGTCAGCGTCCCGTCAATATCCGTGATAAATGCCTTGTACATACTCTTATCTTTGTGTCTTGGGCTATAATTAATCTCTTATTCCGGGGGTTTTGCGAGTCCGCAAATCATCGTTTTCTGCATCATCATTCTGCCCTCTCCGGTTTCCCGGTCACTTGGAAAATACGCCGTTTCCTGCCGTATTTTCTGTCTGGGGATGGCTTTTCGCGAAAGTGCGTTTGGGTGTTTTAACGGGTTTAAATTAAAATCAAATCGTTTTACTGTCTCTGAATTTTTGCAGTTCTGATTTTGGAGGGCACTTTCGCACCGCGCGGTCAGGGGTTTATATACTCGAAGGTTGATGTATTAGTATATCTCATACGATAAGGAGAAAAGAAGATATGTCATCCATTGAAATTGAAGATTTGCCAGGAGTCGGACCGGCAACCGCAGACCGCCTGCGCGAGGCAGGATACTTAACCGTTGAATCAATCGCTACGGCAACCCCGGCAGACTTAGCTGAAGCTACTGATATCGGAGAAACCACCGCAAAGAAGATCATCCGTGCCGCCGGAGAACTTGCAGATATTGGCGGATTCAAGACCGGTACGGACATTCTCCTCCGCAGAAAGGATGTCTTAAAACTCAAAACCCTTGTCCCGGAGTTTGACGAGATGCTTGACGGCGGTCTTGAGACGCAGGCAATCACTGAAGTCTATGGTGAGTTCGGTTCCGGTAAATCCCAGATTGTTCATCAGATGGCAGTAAACTGTCAGCTCCCGCCTGAGCTTGGCGGACTTTCCGGATCCTGTCTCTATATTGATACTGAAAACACCTTCCGCCCGGAGCGTATCGAGCAGATGGTAAACGGTCTTGAGTTCGACAAACTTCCGGAAGGATACGAGCTTCCGTCTGTCGAGACCTTCCTTGCAAACATCCACGTTGCCCGAGCCCACTCATCCGATCACCAGATGCTCTTAATTGATGCAGCACGCGACCTCGCAAACCAGATGAGGGAAGCAGGCCGCCCGGTCAAGCTTGTTATCATCGACTCCCTAACCGGTCTTTTCCGTGCAGAATATGCCGGACGCGGAACACTTGCCGGACGTCAGCAGAAGCTCAACCGTCACATGCACGATCTCTTCAAACTCATCGATGACTTAAACGCGGTAGCTATCGTTACCAACCAGGTCATGTCGAATCCGGGAGCAATCTTCGGTGACCCGACCAGACCGATTGGAGGAAATATCGTCGGACACACCGCAACCTTCCGTATCTACTTACGCAAGAGCAAAGGCGGCAAGCGTATCGCGCGCCTCGTAGACAGCCCGAATCTTCCGGAAGGAGAGGCTGCATTTGCTGTCGAGATGGACGGTCTCAAAGAAGCCTGAATCTCTTTTATTCCTCCTTCCCTTTTTTGCTCATCATAGAAAGTATATATCCTGTCGTGAACCATAGATTAGACAGATATGAAAACGCAGTCCTGTTTCAAAATTCTCGTTGTTACTGCGCTTTTCCTCTTCGCATTCGTCGGAGCAGGAAGTGCTACGGTAACCGAGCCATCCTGTGATGTAAGTCTCACGCTTACGCCAAGTACGCTGATGCCGGGAGAGACCGGTCAGCTTGTTGTGACTCTGTTCAATGCCGGATCAACTCCGCTTACCATCTATAAGGTAGCCATCACCGATTCCCGTGATGTTGTTTCGGTAAGTCATCCGGCACTGAAGAGTCTTGGGTCTATCGGTGTGGGCAAATCCATGGTTCTGACCTTCCCGATTACCGCAAATGACAAAGAAGGAACCTTCTATCCGTCCCTTTCTGTTGAATTATCCAATAACATTCAGAATACATTCATTAAATATCCGTTTGCAGTAACCGTTGACAGCAAATCCGTATCCCTTTCCGTCATTGAGCGTCCGGAATACTTCGAGCCTGACACCACTCAGGTTGTCGGCCTCTCTATTGGAAACCTCCGCTCCAACCAGATTGACTCCGTAACCGTGACCGCATCCGGAGACGGTGTTTCCTGTGAAGAAGGCATGGTATTTGCCGGATCTCTTACTCCGGGAGCATCTAAGGATGTCTTCTTAACGGTTATCACCTCTGAGAACACCAAAGCAATCAATCTCGATGTCTCTTATAAGAACGGACCAAACTGGCACACTGACACCATCACCATCCCGGTCGAGGGAGGGGAACTGAGAACCGGTGCCGAGCTTTTCATCAACAACATTGAGATTACTACCGGTGTAACTCATACTACTATCACCGGCGATGTAAACAATGCAGGTCTTTCCACGGCAAAAGGTCTCGTTGTCAGTCTTGACGGTGCAGAGGCAGTCCAGCCGTATCCGGTTTTTGTTGTCGGATCTCTTGACACCGACGGTCTTTCCGAGTTCGAGTTAACCTTCGTCAACCCGGAGGCAGACAGCATTGAGCTTATCTTCACCTACAAGGATGAGAACGGAAACACCTATGTGCAGAGTGAAACTGCTTCCCTTTCTGCTGTACAGCCTGCCGGAACCGGTTTTTCCTCTGCCGGAAACCCGCTTGCAGCAGGAATTGCTGTTGTCCTCTTAATTCTCATCATCGGCGGTGCAGTCTTCCTGGTCTGGAAGAAAGGAAACCTGATTCCGAAGAAAGAGCAGAAGTAACGGAGTTTCTCATGGATGATGCTCCAGTTGTTGAGTTAATCGACGTCTCCAAAGTCTATCACATGAAGGCAGGAGACGTCTATGCCCTCAACCACGTAAACTTCTCGGTCAAACGCGGCGAATTTGTAGCCATCATGGGACCTTCGGGTTCGGGTAAATCCACGCTCATGAATATGATTGGATGCCTTGACGTCCCGACATCCGGGACGATTAAAATCAACGGCGTCTCGACTACGGACATGAGTGACGATGAACTGACCGAACACCGTCTCAATACCATCGGCTTCATCTTCCAGAAGTTCAACTTAATCAGTCTGCTTACCGCCTATGAGAATGTCGAGTATCCGCTGATTTTAAAGTACGGTCAGCGTGACCACTCCGAACGGGTCAAGAAGCTCTTAACCATGGTTGGATTTACCGAAGACCGCATGCAGCACACGCCGTATGAACTCTCCGGCGGTCAGCAGCAGCGTGTCTCAATTGCCCGCGCTCTGGCAAACGACCCGACCTTCCTGCTCTGTGATGAACCGACAGGAAATCTTGACTCCAAGATGAGTACACAGATTATGGAGATCTTAAGCGACCTCCACAAACAGGGACGCACACTGGTGATGGTCACCCACAACCCGGAGACTGCAGAGTATGCGGACCGGGTAATTGTTATCCGGGATGGTGAGATCGTTGGCGAAGAATGAAGGAAAGACACTCTGGCAGCAGATTTATTCTCCAATGATTGTCTCGCTTGCACTGCGTAATCTCAAACTGAACAAGTTCAGAACCATTCTCTCTATGCTTGGCATCGTAATCGGTGTCTTTGCCATCTGCTCGATGGGAATGGTCAGCGCAGGATTTACGGATGAGATGGACAACATGATCTCAGACACTGCAGACACGCTGACCCTTTCTCCGCTTGGCGAGAAGGTTGTTGACGGACACCCGACCGTCGGTTTCTCGGAAAAGGATATCCGGAATATTGAGTCTGCGACAAAGTCCGTGACCAAAGAGTATGAACTGGTTCCCTACTATACCTCGTATAAGCCTGTAACCATTGGAAAGGAAATGGTAACCGCTTCAGTCTACGGTCTGGATTCAAATGATATGTCCAGTCTGGTAACACTGGTTTCCGGAACCTGGCCAAGAGGAGGAACCAACGTCATTGTCGGAGAACAGTTTGCCGAGGATAATGATCTTCGTGTCGGAAGCCGCGTCTCCTTCCTTGGCGTCAGCGGCCAGGAGGTCACCTGCCGTGTGGTAGGCGTTATGGAGAATACCGGCATGCTGACTTTCGGCATCGCCACAGACAGCGCGATTCTTGGAACAACTGAATGGTACTCATCGATTGTTGGAAACAACTACGGGCTCTACAACAGCATTATCATCAAAGCATACGACCCGACAGAGCTTGCAGCAGTTGATGCCGCAATTGAGAAGAAGATGAACGGTAAAGAAGATCGTGATTCTGACAACACTGTCTCCATCCTCAACTCCTATGAACTGATGGACATCTTCGATGAGCTCATGAGCATGAGTTCGCTCTTTACGACAATCATCTCTGCTATCTCACTTCTTGTTGCAGCGGTAGCTATCACCAATGTTATGCTGATGAGCGTAAAAGAGCGTACCAGAGAAGTAGGTATTCTTCGCAGTATCGGAACCTTCCGCAGTCAGATTCTGCAGATGTTCCTCTATGAAGCAGGATTAATCGGTCTTATCGGCGCAGTCTTCGGCGTTATTCTGTCGCTTATCGTCTCCCCGATATTCATGATGATTATGGGTCTGGAATTTACCGCGATGTTTTCCGTTTCGGTTCTGGTCTACATCCCGGTTGGTATCGGCGTAGGACTTGTTGTCTGCTTAATCTCCGGTCTCTATCCGGCATGGAAAGCAGCAAACTTAAACCCGGTTGAAGCTATGTCAACCGACTAACTTTTTTTTTTGAAAAAAGAGATTTACTCCGCATAAATTGCGGAGATAAGTTCCGGGATTGCCTTTTCGAACTTGACACCGTACCAGTGTTCGGCATCGTCTTTGGTTACTTCGATACAGCGTACCGTATAGTCTGCGGCAATCTTTGCAGCAGTGAATGCATCTTTTCCTTGGAGAAGTGCGCCGACAAAGGCGGATGCATACACATCACCGGTGCCGTGACATCCCTTCTCGATTCTGTGGTGTTCATAGTAGGACTGCTTTCCGTCCTCAACAACCAGAACTCCGGTTCTTCCTGCCTGATAGCTGACGCCGGTTAAGATAATCGTCTTTGCGCCAAGCTCGCTGAGTTTTGCTATGAGCTCCTGAATGTATGCCTCATCATAGACGGTCTTAAACTCCATGCCGGTGAGCATACAGGCCTCGGTGATATTCGGGAGGATGATATCTGCTGCAGCGCAGAGCTTTTTCATCTCCTCAACATATGCCATATCAAATGCAGGGTAGAGCACTCCGTCATCAGCCATTGCCGGGTCGACAATATTGATACCGTCTTCGGTACCAAGCGTCTGCATAATCGCTGTCACATCAGCAATCATCTCTGCGCTTCCTAAGTATCCGGTGTAGATTGCATTGAATTTAACGCCGACTTCCTTCCAGTGGGCGTGGATTTTCGGGATGTCTTCAGCCAGGTCATGGCAGGTAAATCCGGTAAATCCGCTGGTGTGGGTGGAGAGCACTGCAGATGGAATAACTGCTGTTTCAATTCCGCATGCTGAGATAATAGGGAGTGCTACTGTTAAAGAACACTGTCCGAAACAGGAAATATCCTGTATGGTAAGAACCCGTTTGTCAGTCATAACAAAACTCCTATTCAGTTGTGATGTTTTCGTATGCTGTATCGGGATATATCTGTTGTCCTCGGAAGGAAAAAAAGAGGATTAGTGCTTCATCAGCGCTATATCGATATATTCAGAAATCTTTGGAACAGAAACTGCTCCGACCGGAACAAGCTCTCCGTTCACTAACACAATCGGCAGCGGCGGGTGCTCTTTTGCAACCAGTTCCTTGACATACTCCGGAATCTCTTTGTCTAATGCAACGAGCTCAAGGGAAATCTTGTCGCCGTACTTTTCTGCAAGGACTTTTTCCAGTGCAGCATAGGCAAAGGACAGCTTCTCCTTCTCAAAGCACTCTTCAAGACCGCATGCTCTATCCTTATCGCACGGGAACGGACCGCACGGACGGTAAGTAAATCCGATAATGGAAACAGTAACAGGACTCATAATAACATATAGGCGCTGTCAGAAAAAAAGGATGTTGTATTAGTAAAGCGGTTCTAAGAGAGCAATCAGGGTTACTTCATCAGTTACACCCTCACGGCGCTCAACAACATTGCCATCCTTCTCGATGATTAATGTCGGAACAACACTGATACGGTATTTGTTTGCCAGGTCCGGGTGCTCATCAACATCGACCAGCTGGACATCGACCTTATCTGCGAGTGTCTCCTTGATTTTGTGGATAATCGGGCTCTGGATTCTGCACGGACCGCACCAGGTTGCGAAGAAATCGTAGAGAATTGGTTTAGACATACTAGAAAATAGGTTCATATGCCTAATATATCTTCTGATTGTGGAAAAAAGAAAAAATGACAGGATGTCCTCTCACAAGGCTCCTGTTTATCGCGGAAAACGCCTGCGTTATAGGTATTTATTCAAAGAGGGCGCGGATAACGTCACGGTCAAAGAGCATTCCGGAAAGTCTTCCGTCGTTGTCGATAACCGGCATCTGGTCAACTCTGCCGCGCTTCATCTTTAATGCGCAGTCGCTGATCTCTGCATTGTTTGGAACAGAGATGACTTTGGTAATCATAACATCCTTGACCGGCTTGTTCGGCAGTTCAACCTTGGAAATACCGTAGGTGATTCTGTGGTTGTCGCGGATGCTCTCCCAGGTCCACTCGTCATCATCGGTTCCGGTGGAGAAGTCGCTGGTCTGAACGTCGTCTTCAATCTTGGAACAGCGGATTAAGTCGCGCTCGGAGATGATACCGGTTAAGACATTGTCAGAGTTTAAGATCGGCATTGCATCGACGTGGGCGAGCTCCATAATACGGCCGACAACCGGCAGCGGGGTCTCTTCCCAGATAGCAAAGGTCTTGTGGCTGACAAAGGTGTCGCGGATCTCGCGTGCATCGTTTAACTTTGCAACAGCGCTGATAATATCAGATGCGCTTAAGATACCGACTAAGTTTCCGTTGTCGATGACCGGAAGTCTTCTGATGCGCATCTCAGTCATGATGCGTGCTGCTTCAGCGATTTCCGTCTCCGGGCCGATGGTAAGCGGGTCGGAGGTCATCAGAAGCGCAATCTGCGTCTCTTCCGGTTTTCTTAAGATGTCTTTTCTGGTAACGATACCTAAGAGCTTCTTCTCTTCGCCTTTCACTACCGGAACACCGCTGATGCCGGTTCTTTTTAGGATACGAAGGACATCATCACGGCTGGACGGAATCTCCACCGTAACAACGTCTTTTGTCATGAAATCTTTTGCAAGCATTTCCATTTTATATTCACCACAATTCTGTTCGAATTGTATGTATT
Organism: Methanocorpusculum sp.; assembly: GCA_017555685.1. Taxonomy (GTDB): domain Archaea; phylum Halobacteriota; class Methanomicrobia; order Methanomicrobiales; family Methanocorpusculaceae; genus Methanocorpusculum. The sequence continues at coordinate 7,045 of JAFZFW010000147.1, read as the reverse complement.
GGTATGATGTTAATCAGTAAATAAATCGTCTCATTTGATACCAGCAAAGACGAAAAAATAGGGATTAGTTTCTGATAACCAGAATGTTTGTTTTTGCGTAGTTGACAACGTGTGAGGAAACGCTTCCTAAAAGCAGACGGTCGAGTTTGGATTTGCCGAGGGAACCGACGATGATTAAGTCACAGCCGAGCTTATCTGCGGAGTTGATGATAGTATTTCCTGCGTGTCCTACCTCCAGGTGGCTTACAACGGCAACACCTGCTGCTTTTGCTTTTTCGGCGGACTTCTCTAAGATAGTTGCTCCCTCTTCTTCAAAGCGCTTGTGTACGAGGTCGCGGACGGTATCTCCCGGTCCCGGAGTGATGAATCCGGTCTCGATTACGTAAATCAGGTGGAGTTCTGCGTTATTCTGTTTTGCCAGAGTAACAGCTTTTTCCACAGCGAGTTCGCTGATGTCCGAGCCGTCAACAGCCGTTAAGATCTTGGTAAACATAAGTAGTATCTACTGCTTTTTGCAATAAATACCTTCGCTTACGGGAGAGATTACTGTTTTTACCGCGCCGCGTCCAAGACGGGTGAGCGCTGTTGCCAGAGGCTTTCTGCTCCATGCGAGCAGTCCTTCATCTTCCATGACAAAGAGGTTTGCCTGCGCACCGTTTTCGATGACTGAACTTTGACCGCAAAGCGCAAATCCGCCGGTCGCCATTCTGAATGTTTCCTCCGGTGTTGTTTTGTAGGCGGTCATGAGAAACGCGCACTCTGCACTCATGTCCGGCGGGACGAACATCACGTTGTCTGTTCCCAGATACACGCGGCATCCGGCATCTAAAAGCTCGCGGACCGGGGGCTTTTTTGCCGAGTCGGTGACGCCTAACAGCCAGTTGGAGCGCGGACAGAGAACAACAGCGATATCTTCATCTGCCGCGCGGCGGATGTCTTCTTTGCGGAACTGTGTTGCGTGGATGATAACATCCGGCTCCAGTTCGAATGCGGGCTCGATGTCTTTGACCGCTCCTTCTCCCGCGTGGACTGCAACCAGTTTACCGGCTTTCTTTGCGGCCGCTGCTGCTTCTATCTCTGATTCAAGCCGGTGCGCATTCGAGAGCCCGAGACCTGCTGCTTCTGCTGTCAGCTCTCCCCCGTCGCGTCCGAGGATTACCGGGTGGATGCCGGGGATTTTTGCCGCGGAGAGCGCTGCAACGCCGTCAGTTCCTCCTTCCCGGAAGTCTGCAAACCCGGTTGTGCCTCCTGCATACATGAACTGCATCGAATGCCGCATCGCTGAGATGAGTTTGTCTCTTGGCGTTTCGCGCAGAATCACATGTTTGAGTCCGTTTGGGGGTGCTACCAGCTCCTTTAGCGGACGGTCTATCTGGGTATCCATGGCGACGGTATCGCCGATATGCGTGTGGGCGTTAAAAAATGCGGGGAGGATGAGTTTGCCGGTTATCTCCCGCGCGGGGGAAATGTCGGTAATTATTCCGTTATTTATGGTCAGTTCCACATTTTCCGGTACGAAATCCGCGCCGAGAAATGCAGTTCCGTGAAGATGTATCGTATTCATTTCCGTATCTTTCCCTCTTCTTTTATATGGGTAGAGGTTCAATATAATATGATATGGCTCAGAAAAGTTCGGGACGCGGTCTTTCTTCCTCTGCAGGTCTGGTTACCTACTATGACGCAGACGATAAGAAAGCAATCCACATTAAGCCTGCTGCAGTATTAATCGCTGCAGCAGTTGTCGGCGTAGCTATTTACGTGCTGAATCTTATCTTCTAAGATTCAAAAATATTCTTTTTACTCTTCTGTTTTGATTTTCAGTTCGGAAAGATTCTTCCAGTACTCTTCTCCGTCTCCGTATCCGGCGGTAAAGATATACTCCTTATCGAAAAACATCAGTGCATGGCGCAGGCTTTCTGCATCCGCATCGCGGAGATAGAGGTAGCGGATCTGATAACAGTCGAGCAGTTCTTCTAAGCGCTGTACTGACTCTGCGTCCACGACAGCGTCGCGCGCGGTTTCAAGCACCCGCTCGATTGCGGAGTCCGGAACAGTCCAGAGATATTTTTTCCCGCGCAGGGTTTCCAGCTCGATATCATCCGGGGACTCTGCATGAAGAATTGTCCGGACAGCTCCGCAGTCCCGCAGCTCGCGGGAGAGGAATTTGTATGCGTCAGCTCCTGCTGCCGCGAACTCTTCTGCATCCTTATAGTACGCGTCGGTCAGGTTCAGCGCGGAAAATGCCGTCAGCGCAAACCCGCAGTTCCTGAGTTTTACTGCACGCAGGTCGTCGTGGATTGCGGATGCGTCAAGTGCAAAGTCCTGCGTGACGCTGCCGTTTGTCCCGAGCATCCCGGTGATGCGCGCAGAGTAGAACTCTCCGCCTGCGGCAGGCTCTGCCGCGAACGGTTTCTGTTCGGTTAAGCTCCGGTAGAGATTGTAGGTGATAATATCTGCGGTATTTCCCTTCACTGAGGAAATCCAGGCGGCAACCTCTGCCGCTTCCGGCTTTTCTGCCGCCGGAGCACCTAAGGATGTGAGGGGAAATACTATTTCGCGCATACTTATATCATCTCTTTTTCACCAGATAAACCTCCCTGTCTTCGACACTCCAAGCAATCAATTCATACTGTCTCCCGCCAAATACATACATCACATGAATAAGCCCACCGTTGTAACCTGCGGTCTGCCCTACACCAACGGCTTATGCCATTTAGGGCACCTCCGTACCTATATCCCGGGAGACTTCTATGTCAGATATCTCCGCCGGCTGGGAGAGGACATCGTTTTTGTCTGCGGATCGGACAACCACGGTACTCCGATTGTCGTCTCTGCCGAGGCTGAGAAGGTCTCTCCGCGTGCCATCTCCGAGCGCTACCATGAGCACTTTGATGAAGTATTCAAGGCTATGGGTGTTCGCTTTGACCGCTTCGGTATGACCGATGACGAAACCAACCACCAGAGAACCACTGCTATCCTCGAGAAGTTAATCGAGAAGGGATTCGTCTACGAGCAGGTCATTCAGCAGAGCTTCTGTCCGAAGTGCGGACGTTTCCTCCCGGACCGGTATGTGGAAGGAACCTGCCCGTACTGTGGTAAGCACGCAAGAGGAGACGAGTGCGACCAGGGATGCGGAAGACACTTAGAGCCGGGAGAGATTTTAGACCCGCAGTGTGCGACCTGCGGTACCAAGGCAGAGCTTCGCGAGCAGAAACACTACTACTTCAAGCTCAGTGCATTCCGCGACTATCTCTTAGAGTACCTCCCGTCTTTACAGGGAACTATCAACGCCAGAAACTATGCTATCGGATGGGTTGAAAACGAGCTGAAAGACTGGTGTATTACCCGTATGATGGACTGGGGCGTCCGTTTCCCGGGCTCTGATGATTTAGTCTGCTATGTGTGGGTTGACGCACCAATCGGCTACATTTCCTTTACCGAGGAGTGGGCAAAGGAACACAACGATTCCTGGAAGAAGTACTGGTGCGACGGCGACCGCGTCCACTTTATCGGTTCTGATATTATCTACCACCACTGTGTCTTCTGGCCGGCAATGCTGCACGGGGCAGGATACCAGCCGCCGACAGCAGTTGTTGCATCGGGAATGGTTACTATCGAGGGCGAGAAGTTCTCCAAGTCCCGCGGCTATGTTGTCTGGACGAAGGAGGATTACCTCGACAAGGGACTGCCGGCAGACTATCTGAGATACTATCTCTTAGACTACACCAGCCACACCCGCGAACTTGACTTCAGCTGGAAGGAGTTCCAGGCAAGAATCAATAATGAGCTGGTCAATACGTTCGGCAACTTCGCAAACCGCAGTATGACGCTTGTCAAGAACAAGTTAGGTCATATGCCGACGGTTGCAGTTGAGGACTTTATCTTTGAGGAGATTAAGAAGTCTCTCGCACTTATCGAGGAGAATGTCAGAGCATACGAGTTCAAGGCAGCAGTTGACAACATCCTTCTCCTTGCAGGATATGGAAACAGTTACATCTCGAATGCAGCACCGTGGAAGCTGTTAAAAGAGGATGTGCCGGCAGCAGAGCAGGTCTTAAAGAACTGTCTGCAGATTGTCAAGGCATGTGCCCTTGTTATGCAGCCGGTTATGCCGGAGTCTTCCCAGAAGCTCTGGGAGATGCTCGGTTACACTGATTTAATCGAGAACCACCCGATCAGTGATGCTCTTGTTCCGTATGAGAACACTGAGCTTGGTGAGGTAAAGCCGCTGTTCCCGAGAATCGAGGACAAGCAGAGAGAAGAGCTCGAGGCAACGCTTGCAAAGCGCTGTGAAGAGGCAAAAGCAAAAGCAGAAGGTAAACTTATGACTGAAGCAGTTATTGAACCAATCTCTGAGGAGATTGTAACTATTGATGATGTAGCAAAGCTCGACCTCCGTGTCGGTGAAGTAATTAAGGCAGAGAAGGTTCCGAAGACCGAGAAGCTTCTCCGCTTACAGGTTGATATCGGATGCGAGGTCCGCCAGATTGTATCAAGCATTGCTCTTGAGTACACTCCGGAGGAGATGGTTGGTAAGAAGATTGTGGTTATTGTGAACTTAAAGCCGGCTAAGTTCCGTGGTGAGGAGAGTAACGGTATGCTCTTCGCTGCAGGTGAAGAGGCTTCTCTCCTGATTCCGCTCCGCGATGTGCCGAACGGAACCAAGATCCACTAATCTTTTTTTTTGCAGTTCGGGCTTTGTTTTTGATTTCGATGTGTTTTTGGAATGCGCATTGAGTTTTGGGCTGTTTTTGCAGGATTTTGTTTCGGGTGTTTTTGAGATGGGTGGTTTTTTACGATTCTTGCTGTGAATTACTAAATAAGAATAAAAAAAGTGTCCCTGGAACGATTTGTGTGTATGTGTGCAGCACACAACATCCGGTTATAGGTATATATAGTTTTAAGAATAAAAAATAACAACAAGGAAACGTTGTTTCTAAATAGTTTGGCTTTTTTTGAAAAGGTAAACTGTTTTCCGAAAATATTTATATTAATTGTTTTTAGTTGATTTTCTGATTTGTGTGTATGTGTGTATAAACCTCTCCAGGGTCATCTTCTAAAATGTTATTAAATAATATAGGGTGTGAATTCCGGGTATTTTGTGTGTGTTTTTCGGGGTGTTCGCGCTGTTATCTCTGATGTTTGCAGTGTTACCGGGGTGTTTTTGGGTTGTAGAATGTATCCTCGGTTTTCTTTATCTGTCAAAATAGATGTTGATTCTTTTACCATTCCAGTCTTGCTTTGGACGGTTTATCCAGCTGATAGAATACTTTTACCGTACTTCCTTCAGCCGGGACTGTTTTTCCCGCAGGAATCCACTTTCTGCGCGTGTACTCAGTACCGTCAACCGCATATCTTACTTTGATAATGTGTGGAAATTCTGCACCATCTAACGGACCCATTCGAATCGGTTTTCTGTTTACCTTCAGCCACCACTGTTTTGACACAGAAATTACTGTCCCGCGAATTTCTCCTTCCATATTTTTACCGTATGTCGGCGATTCGTTAAAAAGTTGTTCTATCTTTTCTTCATCTCTTTTACCAGATGCGCAAGGAATGCCTTTGTTCCTGCCTTATCCAGCATCTGATTATTGTTCCCGCACTTCGGCGAATGAATACACGAAGGACATCCGGACACACACGAGCATCCGGCAACCATCTTATATGCAAGTTCAGCAATCTGCGGGAACAGTTCTGCCGCCTTCTCCGCAAGACCAATACCGCCTGCAACTCCGTCATAGATAAAGACCGCAGGACAGCCGGCATCTGCATGGAACGGCGTTGACACACCGCCGATATCTGCCCGGTCGGAGAGGACATACAAAGGCATGGCAGCAATCAGAGCATGTTCTGCCCCGTGCAGACTTCCGGCGAGCGTCTCTGCCGTAAGCGGGACATCATCGTCTACCGTAATCCAGCAGGCCTTCGTCTGGAATGTCCGCGGCTCAACACTGAGCTGTTCGGTCGTTACAATCCGGTCGAACTCAAGCACCGAGTACCCGTACAACTGCGTTGAGACCGAAACATCTCCGAAGTGCACCTGGATATTCCCGTGCCGCACCGTTTTTTCCTTCCGGTTGATGGTGATGTTCGTCTCCGATATCGGGCGGGTATGGTAGTTGTCGGAGGTTTTTCTCACGCGGATAGTGGAAATCTCCGGCTCGATTCTCTCGACCCGGTAGCGCTCTCCCTGGTGGAAGATAATCGCGCCCGGATATGCCTCGCGGTACGCCTGCCCGTCGTCCATCGTCTCCAAGGTCGTCTTTCCGCAGATAACCGCCCACGTCTTTCCAATGTTTCCAAAGATTGTGTGCTCCTGCACCGGGTTTCCGAGGCCCGAGTACACATATCCGCGTGCCGTACTCGAGACAAGCTTTCGGTCTTTCAGGTCCTGCACGATATCATCAGCGGCTTCTCCAAAGTACTTCCGGTCTCTCTCCGGGCGGTAGGGAAGCTCTGCTGCCGCGCAGAGCAGGTGGGATTCTAAGAGATACGGATTTTCAATGCCGAGGATTGCCTCCTCCGGCTGTGCATTGAAGAACGCTTCGGGATTGTTTGCGTAGAACTGATCGATAGGGTTCTGCCCGGCAACGAAGGTAATTGTTGCCTCCTGCCCCTTTCGGCCGGCACGTCCTGCCTGCTGGAAGACGGAAATCATCGAACCCGGAAATCCGCTGATGACAACCGAATCCAGATTTCCGATATCAATTCCCACCTCAAGCGCGTTCGTGCTTACAACACCGGCGACCGTTCCCTGTTTGAGACTCGTCTCGATGCGCTTGCGTTCCTCCGGCCGGTATCCTCCGCGGTAGGAGGCAATAGCTTCCTTTGGGTTCTCCTCAATACAGCGCAGTGCGGTAAGTTCTGCACCGGTACGTGATTTGGTAAAGCAGATGGTCTGCTTTCCGGCGCGGACACTCTCCTGCAGCATCTCCGCGGCTGCTGCTGATGCGCTCTTCTGCGGATTTTTGTAAATGCGAAACGTCCGCTTCGCCCGCGGTGAGCCGTCGGCAGAAATCTCTGCGGCAGGAAGCCCGGTTAACGT
>JAFZFW010000146.1 GCA_017555685.1 Methanocorpusculum sp. | reverse complement strand
TTTTTGATTGCATCAACCAGACCGTGGTAGAACATACCGAGATACTCGTCGAGATCAAATCCTTTAAACAGCAGATAGATACCGACAAGTCCCATGACCACCAGGAACGCGGATAATCCCGGAAGGAACAACGCGGCAAGAGCTCCTATCAGGAGGAGAGCGCCAAGCGGCACCAAAAACGTCCGGGCAATCTTCGGATCGTTCATGAGTTTTTTGATGATATAGTAGGTTCCTTCAATATTCGGGAGCTGCTTGATTACCACCCGCACGATGCCGACCACTTTGAGATGAGACTGAATAATCGGGAGGATGTACTCATCCTCTGCTCCGTCAGAGATTAAGATACACTCGGTAACTCCGGTTTTCTCGATGACCTCTTCCAGGAGCCGCGCAATTCTGCGGTCGCCTTCAAGCATGTTTAAGTGGTTGCCGGAGATAACCGCAATCTCTACATTCTCACCCTTGGCAAGCTCTGCATCATAGGTCTTGATTGCCTGGAAGATTGCGTTGGTGTCAGAATCCTCCGGGTCGGCAGTACCCAGTTTTACCGCGGCATTTAAGCATGCTTCGCGGCCGATAGCCGGAGTTTCCACTCCTGCTTTGTATCCGACGTCGTCATCTCTGTCAACGCTGAGAACTAAGGTACGTGCCGCATTCATTCTGTATTACCTTTGACCTTGAAGCATTAAATATCTGTGGGGGATGATATTTTCTCCATCACCCATTTCTTCCCGGCATCCGTTTTGAAGAGAGGGATTTCCCGGTCGATTACCGCAACATTGCGGGTTACCGGTGCGGACTCACCGGTTTTCGGGTTGTATCCCATCTTTTCAATCGTTCCGCGGTAGACGGCAATTCCGCGTCTCTGCCAGGCAGGAGTTGCCGCTAAGTTGATACCGCGGGAAAATGCAAGTTCATGTAACGCGCCCGCATTCATGCCGTCAAGCTTTCTCTGTGCCTGAGTACCTGAAAGCCCGGTATCGGTTAAGAGTTTCTGGCAGTAGCCGTTGATGTGATTGCGCCATGCCTCAGCCTGCCGCCATGCAAGATATGTCGGCAGCTGGTCGCGGGCGATTGGAACAATCCGTGCATCAAAAGACACCGGTTTTTCTGCGCCCGAATACAGCGTAAAGGCAGACGCAGCATGTGCTGCAGCTACAGACACCAGCTTTTCCACCCGGCAGTCAAAGACCGGCTTTTGCAGGAAGATGCTGATCTCGTCCGAGAATGTATAGACAAAATCCGGGGAAAGACCGCTGTCGGTGAATAAGGATTCCGCTGTTTTAACAAAGCATTCCGAGAACCGGTCATCAAACGGTTTTTCATAATCAGACGTAACCGTATGGAATGCTCTTCCGTCAAGACGAAGAACAAAAGGAAGTGTGGTTGTAAGGCGGGAATAAATTTCCCGATCCTTCATCTCGGTGTACAAACTTACTCCAGAGATACCTGATCTTCTGCGGTTTTGAATGCACCGGGGATGTGGCGGACTAAAACGATGTCTCCGACTTCTTTGACAATGCGGTACGGAATAATGACGCCGGAATAGTTTTTGGTATCAATTGCCTCGCGGTTAACGTTGGTAAGAGCTAATCCGCTGACTTTCTTATTGGTGACGTCTAAGACTACATCCTCTACTTTACCCAGATATACTGCCTTGTCTGAGTAAACATTCATGCCGAAAAGCTGGGAGATCTGCCAGTTCATTATACTGATTCATATTTAACTTTTGATATAAATAGGTTGTCATCACTCAGAGGGTGAGGGTGAAGTGTTTCACAGAGGGTTTTGTTGGGTGGCGTAGAGGGGGTGCACACAGCTTTGTATGAGCGTTTTTCCTACGCGAAATCTACACGAAAGCCACACGAAAAACGCGAAAAGAAACAAAGACGCGAAAGCGGACGAAAGACACGAAAAACTATTCGCGTTCAAAGCTTTGGATACATATTATTTGAATAGTTTCGGTGAGGTTGAACGCGTATCGTCTTTTCGCGTCTTTCGCTGGTTTTCGTGTTTTTCAACTTTTCGCGTTTTTCGTGTGGCTTTCGTGTAGATTTCGCGTAGGAAAAACGCCCATACACAGCATCTCAAAAAATGCAAAATATGCGGTAAAAAAAGAAGGAGGTTATTTTTCCGCGTCAAGCTCTGCAAGCCGCACATAGCATGCTGCTTTCTTCTGCGTATCGCCGATTTTATCCAAAGCGTCAGCCAGAAGCGTTAACAGCTCCTCATCATCCGGGACAAGGAGAAGGGCACGCTCAAAACATCCGGCGGCATCTGCTGCGCGGTCAAGGGCAAGAAGTGCCTTTCCGCGGCCTTTCCAGGCATCAACATCATTCGGGGCAAGCTCTGCCAAGCGTAAATATGCCTCTGCCGCCTTTTCGAAGCGCTCCTGTGCAAAGCAGGTGTCTGCGGTCTGCTGCCAGAAAAGCGGATTATTGGTTGGATGAAATGTCATCTTATCTCCGCTGGTTGTACTGGTGCCAGATTCTGCATGCGCCTTCGTGCGAGACCATACATGGTCCGACCGGCACACGTGGAGTACAGACTTTGCCGAAGAGCTTACAGTCGGTCGGCTCGGCAATTCCGCGGAGAACCTGATCACAGATACAGCCTGCCTTCTTGGTGACTTTCTCGAAGACAAGGTCAAACTTCTTCTGGGCATCGAACTGCTCGAACTCCGGCTTTAACATAAGACCGGACTTCGGGATAACCGGGAATCCTCTCCACTCAACGTCTGCCGGGGTAAATACCTCGTGCATCAGACGCTGGGCTTTGACGTTTCCTTCGCGGGTGACAACTCTCGGATATGCATTCTCAACCTTTGCTTCGCCGTTTTCAATCTGTTCGGCAAGCATCAGGAGACCTAAGAGAACATCCTCCGGCTCGAATCCGGCAACAACCTGCGGAACTTTGAACTGCTCGTACTCATGGTATCCCATAACCGCACAAACATGTCCCGGAAGGATGAATCCATCAAGAGATGCCTCACCCTGTGCCATCAGCCACTCCATTGCCGGCGGAACCAGACGGTGGGAGACTAAGACACTGAAGTTCTCCGGCGGGTTCATCATAAGCGTTGCAGCAATGGTCGGGACGGTGGTTTCGAATCCGACAGAGATGAAGGCAACTTCTTTGTCCGGATTCTCGCGGGCAATCTCAACTGCCTTAGTGATTCCCTGTACGATTCTGACATCTCCGTTTACCTTCTCCAGAGAGCTTCTGGTTCCCGGCACACGGAGTAAATCACCGTAGGTACAGACAATGCATCCGCGCTCTGCAAGTTCCACTGCTGCATCGATTTCTCCCTGCGGAGTGATACAGACCGGACATCCCGGACCCATAACGATTTTCATCTGCGGCGGGAGGACAGAGCGGATTCCATATTTTGCGATAGCTGCCTCATGGGTTCCGCAGACATGCATTACGCGAATGTCCCGGTCAACCACGCGGGCAAGGGTTTGTGCGATATCAGAGCCAAGCGTCATACGTATACTACTATAGGCGTTTGTACCATATAAGCCGTTAGACTTGAACCAGGGATAGCGGATTATTTCTACTTCTAAAACCAACATATGAGAAATGAATACCGATACCTATATTGAAGAGTTCGACGATGAGTTCGAAAATGAGGATTACATCATTTTAGACTGCCCTGTCTGCGGAGAAGAGACTGACTTTGCATTCCTGAAGAACCCGCCGGAGGCAGTTGTCCAGTGTGTTGAATGCGGACACACGATGCGCATCACCTTAAAAGAGCCGAAGTCCTGTATGGTAAAGGCCATCATCAGCCACGGCAGTGAGTCCATCCCGGCAAAGATTGAACTGGTCGAGGGAGAGATGATTAGAGTCGGTGACTTCCTGGTTGCAGAGGCAGGAGAGGAGACGTACAATGTCGAGGTCTTATCGATTGAGGAGAACAATGCAAGACGCGACAAGCTCCCGGCAGAGAAGATTAACACTCTCTGGACGAGACTGGTTGATTTAGTCATCATCAGTGCATCCGTAAACAAGGGAGCAAGAACTGTTCCTCTCTACGAGCAGGTTGACGGAGAAACCGAGTACATGGTTGACACGATTGCAACCATTGCCGGAAAGCAGTTCCGTGTTGTGCGGATTAAGCTGAGAAAAGGCAATATGCTGATGAGAAAGGGCAAGACTGCCAAGGCATATGAGATTAAGAGAATCTACGGCGAGAGATCGTAAAGACCTCGCTCTTTCTTTTTTCGAAAACTATTGAGTTAACCCTATATTTACCCGCCCAGAACCCCGCGACGCCTAAGGGGCATTCAGCGGACAAAGCCGCTTCAGCCCCACACTTCAAACAATGAGTTAACCCTATATTCCTCAACAGCAAATATAGAAGACATGTTAGTTTACGTCAACGGAAATTTTGTGCCTGAAGAAGAGGCAACCGTGTCGATTTTCGACCATGGATTCCTGTACGGCGACGGTGTTTTTGAGGGAA
>JAFZFW010000145.1 GCA_017555685.1 Methanocorpusculum sp. | reverse complement strand
GATAGGCAATGTGGATATCTTAGACGGAACACCTGTCCTGGATGTCAAGCCGTATGTGGCGGAGTTTGATGCGTATCCGGATGCGGCGTCCGGGTGGTTTTCCGGAAAGCTTGGCGGAATTTTGGAGAAGCGATCGGACGATAGGTTTGTGTGAGGGCTGTATGGTAGATATTCTCTGCACCCCGATAGGAACGGTCTCTTCTCCCTACAAAGAAAAAGAAGACGCCCCGCGGCAAGGCTGTCTTGCAAACGACATCAGTATCATCACACTTGGCGAAGCATACGTCCCGGCAGCAACATCCCTGAAAGCAGGTGACGACATTTTTGTCCTCTGCTGGTTTGACCGGGCAGACCGCAGCGTCCTGCTTGCACAAAACAGACCGGAAAAACCTCCCCGCGGAGTGTTCAGTCTTCGCTCACCCTCACGCCCGAATCCCATCTCCCTTACGCTTGTCCGGCTGATGGAAATCAAGGGAAACACACTTACCGTCCGCGGTCTTGAAGCGCTCGACGGCACGCCGGTCTTAGACATCAAACCCTATTATGACGGAATCGACGAGCCGCAGAGAGATGGCGTGCCGGTGATGCCGAAGAAATAAAGAAGACACAGCAGAGATACCAGGGAATGAAAAAGGTGAGGGGCATTCTTCGTACCTGCCGGACAGGCTGTTTCCTGTCCGGAACTGCAGAAACGGTTTTCGAGGTATTATATTCATGAAATCTGAGCAGGAACCGCTAAGCCGGAATTCGATTTCCAAAGATGCACAAGTTTCTCTGGATAATGGCAATGTGGTACGTTTCTGAGATTCTTTAACGAAGAGACATACCCTTCCAGAAAATATTCGCGGTCGAAGTAAATATAATTGTGCTTTACATTTACAACAGGTAAATGATTTTTAATTGTTTGCGCCTGCATCACTATCTCCCCCTGATTTGCCGAAAAAGTATAATTTGTAAATTAAATTATATTTACATATTCTAAAAATTAATCAAAACATTAATCCTCAACACAAACACATATACCCTGCATGAAGAAATTCCTTCTCCCGATTCTTACAGCACTTGCTGTTTTAGTCTTTGCAGTATTTTCTGCAGGATGTATCACTGGCGAAAATTACGAAGGAGAACAGCTCCTTGTCTACTCCGGTGCCGGTCTCAAAGCCCCTATGGCAGAAATCGCCTCCGTCTTCTCAGAAGAGTACGGTGTTGATGTACAGCTCACGTACGGCGGTTCCGGCGTTCTGATTTCCCAGATGGAAACCACAAAGCTCGGCGACATCTTCATCCCGGGCGGAGAACCGGACTATGAAAATGCCGTCAAGAAAGGACTGGTCGATGAAGACTATCAGCTCATTGCATACCACATCCCGGTAATTGCCACCGCAAAGGGCAACCCGCTTGGTCTCCAGACCGTAGCAGACCTCGCAAAGCCGGGTGTCCGCCTCGCCTTAGGTGATGAAGCAGCAACCGCAATCGGTAAAGCTGGTGTGAAAATCTTCGCAAAAGCAGGTGTAACTGACGCCATCGCTGCAAACACTGTTCTCACCGGTGCTACCATCAATGAAGTTGTAACCGGCCTTGCAACCGGAAATGCTGATGCCGCAGTCTTAACCATGGATGCAGCCAACAAGAACAAAGACAAATTCGACATCATCGAAATCCCGGTCAAAGAGAACTTCATCTTAGTCACCCCGATTGGTGTCACCACCTTCACCGAAAACCCGGAGTTAGCACAGCTCTTCGCTGACTTTGCCGCATCCGAGAAAGGAAAAGCAATCTTCGAAAAGCACGGCTTCCCGGCATACCCGAACGAGAAGTACACCGCATAACCATGCAGGATGTAACATTCACCCCGGTCGGCATTCTCAGCTCCCCGTATACGGACATGCAGAATATGCCGGTACAGTCAGCGGGAAGCCGCGGCAGAGCAACAATCAATCTCTATGATGACTTTACCGCAGGGCTGCAGGGACTCGAAGGATTCTCCCACCTCATCCTTCTGACCTACCTGCACAAAGCCCCGGCAGAAATGCTCACCGAGACTCCTATGGTCGACGGCGGAGAGCCGCACGGAATCTTTGCAACGCGTCACATGTGCCGCCCGAATAAAATCGGTCTTTCCGTTGTCCGGCTGATTGCGGTTCAGGGAAACCATGTGTTAATCGAAGGCTTAGACCTCATAAATGAGACACCGGTCTTAGACATCAAACCCTATATCCCTGCCTTTGATGCCGTCCCGGACGCCTCCTCCGGCTGGCTTTCCGCACAGCACATCGAAAACATTCTCACCCGAAATAACAGGCTTTCTTTCGTATGAGAACACCTCCTTCTTTTTTTCGGGGACTCTGCATCTGCGTATCCGTCTTTGTGGTCCTGCTCCTTGTTGCCGTTTTTGCAGGATTGATTTTCTATCCGACAGCAGAAGATCTCATCCGCTGTCTCACCTCCGCCGAGATTCGCTATGCGGTTCTGCTCTCGGTCAGCACCGCCCTTCTCTCAACCGCGCTGTGTTTTCTGGTTTCTGTCCCGACAGCCTATGCTCTTGCACGGTTCCGGTTTTTTGGAAAATCCTGGGTGAATCTGCTCGTAAATCTCCCGCTCTCGCTTCCGCCGCTTGTTGCCGGTGTTGCCCTGCTGATTTTCCTCTCGCCTGCAACGTCTCCCATCGGACAGTTCTTCTCTTCGCACGGGATGTATCTGGTCTATACACCGGCAGCCATTGTCATCGCACAGTTTTTCGTCAACACGCCGTATATGATACGCATCGCCCGCTCGGCGTTTCTTTCCGTCAGTCCGCGCTATGAATATGTTGCCCGGACGCTCGGATGTTCGGAGTTTTCTGCATTTCTCAAGGTAACGCTGCCGCTTGCAAAAAGCGGGCTCTTTGCCGGGATTGTGATTGCCTGGTCAAAGGCTATGGGGGAGTTTGGTGCTGTTCTGATGCTTGCCGGAGCTATTGCGATGAAGACCGAGACACTTCCTATCGCCTTGTATCTGAATATGTCCACAGGAGACCTGAGTATGGCTATCGCCGCGGCACTGATTCTGCTTGTCATCTCCGGAACTGCGCTGATTCTGGTTGAGTTCTTCGGCAGGGAAAATGGTGATGTGTATGCTTGAGATTGAACATCTTTCCGTCTCTCTCGGGGAGTTTTCTGTAACGGATTTGAACCTGCACATAAAGAGGGGGCAGTACACGGTCCTGCTCGGTCCAACCGGCGCCGGCAAGACGATTCTTCTGGAGACGATTGCAGGGATTCACCGGGCGGATACCGGACGCATTCTGCTGAATGGCTCAGATATTACGCATATGCCGCCGGAAAAACGCGGTATCGGAATGGTATATCAGGACTATATGCTGTTTGCGCATATGACGGTCGCACAGAACATGGGCTTCGGGCTTCGTCAGCATCGCTGTCCCAAAGCGGAAATTGAAGCCCGTGTATTTCAGACCGCAGAGATGCTCGGGATTTCCCATCTGCTCTCCCGTTATCCAAAGACGCTTTCGGGCGGGGAACAGCAGAGGGCAGCCCTTGGACGGGCGCTTCTTCTGCAGCCGTCGGTTCTTCTCTTAGACGAGCCGCTTTCCGCTCTGGATACGCAGACGCGGGAAAAGATTCGTGCCGAGCTTCGACGGATTTCTCAGGACACCGGAGTGACGATTCTGCACATCACCCACCATTTCGAGGACATGTATTCTCTGGCAGATTATGCAGTGGTGATGCGGGAGGGACAGATTGTGCAGATCGGAACGCCGGATGAGATTCTCAGCAGCCCTGCAACGGATTTCATTGCAGAGTTTACCGGCATGGAGAATCTGTTTACCGGAACTGCCCGTCCGCTTTCAAACGGTTTGTCGGAGATTTGTCTTGAAGGCTGTTCGATAGTCGCGGTTACGGAGTACACCGGGCAGGTTCGGGTTGGTATCCGCCCGGAGAATATGCTGCTGTCTCTGGAGCGTGTGACGTCTTCAGCACAGAACATGCTTCCGGCAACGGTCTGTCAGGTAATAGACAGCGGGGCGTATGTGAAGGTGATTGTCGATGCCGGCGTGCGGTTTTCTGTGGTTCTGACAAAACAGGGGGCGGAACAGCTGAAGATTTCTACCGGACTGCAGGTCTGGGTGACCTTCAAGGCGGCAGCGGTTCATGTGTATACGTATTGAATTTACTCCTCTTCTCTCGCCGCGGTCGAACGAATCAGTATCTCCCCGATTTTTTTGAGAAGCGGAAGGAAAAGCTCATTCCGGTTTTCTTTCGTGACTCTGATTACTTCTGTTTTCGGATGCCTGCGGACGGCATTCAGGAAATCCACATCCATATCGCGGACGACGCCGAAGACCGGGATGTCTGAATCAAGAATGGAAAATACTGCATTGCAAAACTCCGGAACACCCGACTCAAAGCGTCCGAGCTCATCCATAA
Source organism: Methanocorpusculum sp. (assembly GCA_017555685.1). Classification (GTDB taxonomy): domain Archaea; phylum Halobacteriota; class Methanomicrobia; order Methanomicrobiales; family Methanocorpusculaceae; genus Methanocorpusculum. Next base: position 642 of record JAFZFW010000145.1, on the reverse strand, counting down.
TAACCAGCCCCGCAGGATTTTCCAGACAGGCACGGCCGACCGTGGCGAACTCTTTTGGGAACACCGTCAGTTTGAACCTCTTCGCTGTCCTTCGTTCCGCAACAATGGTCTTCAGATTCCCGTTTACCTGAGACAGATACAGCGTGGAACTTCCATCGATGTTCTGCTCCCCCCACTTCGTCAGAAAACCGGTAAGCGGAACATCCAACTCTTTTATGACCTTCTGCAGGAGAAAACTTTTCCCGACCTGCACCTCTCCGGTGAGGAAGATATGCGGCTTTTCCGCGTGCATAATTCAGTTTTACCCGTCAAAACAGATAATTCTTCGTCTGAAACCGGCAAAAAGTAAAATTTGTTAAATTTACTTTTTCAATAAATATACGTAATTTATTAAATGCGCGGCAACAATAGTGTACCTAATATGACACAATCTCTTCCTCCCCGTCATGTTCCGAACTATCGGCTGCGGTTCATTATCCTCCTCCTTGCAGCCGTTGTCTGTATCCTCCTCTCCTTTGTGGTCGGACGGTTTCCGGTAACACTATCAGACGTTATCCTGGTTCTGCTGACAGAAATATTCGGACTTGATATTGCCTGGGACTTTGCAACATGGAGTACGATTATTAACATCCGGCTTCCGCG
>JAFZFW010000144.1 GCA_017555685.1 Methanocorpusculum sp. | reverse complement strand
TCGTTCTGCTCCATCACTCATCATCAGGGAAAACAGATTGTCTCGCGCAGTGAAGAGTCCATCCTCCGTGAAGCAAAGCGGATGGCAAAGATGCCGGAGTTTCGGGGAACTATCTCCGATGTCGGCGGACCGTCAGCAAACATGTACGGCTCTCACTGTCCCAAGTGGGAAAAGCAGGGTGCATGCAAAAACAAATCCTGTATTGGCTGTCCGTCGCTTTCGGACGGCACCGCAAGACAGCTTGCCCTGCTTTCCGAGATTCGCAAAATCCCGAAGGTCAAACATGTCTTCATCAGCTCCGGCATCCGCTATGATCTGATTCCGGAGAATGCCGAAGGAGATGCCTACCTCAAGACGATTAGCGAGTCGCACATCTCCGGCCACATGAAAGTAGCACCGGAACACATCGCCGACCGTGTAACCCAGATGATGAACAAACCCGGAGAAGCCGTCTTCGAGCGCTTCCGCCGCCGGTTTGAGAAGCTGCAGGAAGGAAAGCAGAAGCGGCAGTACTTAGTGCCGTACCTGATGTCCTCGCATCCCGGATGCAGAATCGAGGACATGGTAAAGCTCGCCCTCTATCTTCGCGAGCACAACATGTACACCGAACAGGTGCAGGATTTCACCCCGTCTCCGATGACACTGTCGACAGCGATGTACTACACAGGTCTGCATCCGTTCACTGGAAAGAAGGTCTATGTGCCGACCGGCGGAGAAAAACGCATCCAGAGAGCAGTTCTGCAGTGGAAAGACCCCAAGCAGTATGATCTTGTGGTCTCCGGTCTTTTGAAGGCGGGAAGACGCGACTTAATCGGAGATCTGGTTCCGAACAAAGGAATCCCGGCAAGACCGCCAAAGAGAAGATAACTTCTCCTTTTTTACTTTTGTTTTTGGCTGTTTTTCCATCTCATGTGTATGAGCGTTTTTCCTACGCGAAAACTACGCGAAAGAAAACGAAAAACGCGAAAAGATAAAAGACGCGAAAACTCAGCGAAAGTCGCTAAAGGGTATACGCGTTCAAATCCTCAGATACTTTTTTTTGTATGAAGGTTTCCAGTGATTTTTAACGCGAATAGTTTTTCGCGATTTTCGCCACCTTTCGTGATTTTCTTTTGTTTCGCGTTTTTCGTGTGGCTTTCGCGAGGATTTCGCGTAGGAAATACGCTCCATTACATGAGATGGAAAAATTGCCAAAAACAGAGCCGGGAAAAAATAGTTAGTGGTGTGTCTGTATCTCAGCAGCGCATGCCTGCGCTTCTTTTCTCTCTTTTCTGAAGAAGATACCGTTGAAGATTAACGGGACAACAATCGTTGTCACCAGAGACACCACCACGATAGCGATGAAGAGCTCATTTCCGATAGCCAGAAGCTCTGCCGCATGCACCGGGTCGGCTGTTGCAGCTGCCATCTCCTTGAAGTGGTTTAAGGCGATGAGACCGACAATCATCGCGACCTCTCCGCGGGGTGTCATACCGACACCAATCATCATCGACTCCTTCCAGGTCATACCCATGAACTTCGCCGGCAGACCGCAGCCGAGAATCTTTGTGGCAAGCGCTACGATACAGAGCACTATGATGAACAGCAGCATATCCGGCTGCAGATACCGCAGGTCTGCGATGATACCAAGCGACACGAAGAAGATGGATGCGAAGATGATGTAGAGATACTCTGCGCCGAGTTTGATATCCATACTGTGTTTTAAGTCCACACGGTTGACGCACACACCGGCTAAGAACGCTCCAACGATTGCAGAGATTCCAACAGCTTCCGCACACATTGCATAGAAGAATGCAATCATCATTGCGAAGATGAACACGAACTCAGGGAACTTGCGCACGATTTTGGTGCCGTCCATCCAGTTAAGCAGTTTCGGGATGAACTTTGCACCAACGAGTGCACCGATGATAACAAAGCCGAATGCTTTGAGAATCATAAAGAGAATGCCGGTCACTGCAAGTTCTCCGGTTGCGCTTAAGTCCTGACAGACGGATAAGACGATTAAACTCAGCACATCATCGATAACCGCTGCACCGATAATCGCTTTGGCAAACGGTTGATGCAGTTTCCCCATCTCACGCAAGACGTTTGCGGTAATCGCAATACTTGTCGCAGTAAGGGCTGTTCCGATGAAGATTGCCGAGTAGAAGTCCATTCCAAACAGCATCGTACAGAGATATCCGCCAACCCAGGGGACAGCCACTCCGACGAGTGCTATCACTGCATACTTCCAGTTTGCAATATCGCGGACTTCAAACTCGAAGCCGATAACGAACAGAAGAATAATAGAACCAAGACCGGCAAGACCGTCAATAAAGTCTGTGTAGGTGATAAGTCCAAGGATACTCGGACCGACTAAAAGACCCACCAGAATTTCGCCGATAACTGCGGACTGGTGAATACGGGTTGCCAGAAGGTATCCTCCAAGAGCCACGAAGAGTAATAAACTCATCTGGAACTCGATGGTGGACATAAGCTCCTCAAACATAATACGATAATATTGTCCTGTGAGTAAAAAGCATTATCTATTCACAGAGAGATGGAAAAAGAGGTGTTTGTCCTTCTTAACTCAGAAGGTTTGCGAAGTATTTTGCCTGAAGAACAATTATGAATGGGTTTATGACTGCGGTGATGACTCCGGAGATTATCGGGAATCCAATCGGTGCAAGGACTGCGGCCGGAACAGCAGCAATCAGCTGAATTACGATGAATATCAGGAACGAACCGATGAACTCTCCCCATCCGGCATTTCTGATGCGTGCAAGAATCTCGCTGAATCTGAATGCCCCGCCAAGACCGGTACTGTGTGCATAATTTACGGCGGCAGGAATTATGAAGGCGCTTGCAAGGAAGGCTAAAATGACGGCGGGTATGAGGATAACCAGTCCTGCGGCAACTCCAATCAGTTCAGCACCACTTCCAAGCGGCACCAGCATAACAGCTACGGCAACTGCCACGAGGATGATTGCCGGAAGAGAATAGACAAGCGATGCAACAAGATATCCAAATCCTTTCTTTATCACTGTCCCGAAGTGTGCAAAGGTAACTTCTCCGCCGGCATAAATCCGCATGGTGATACCATATATGATAACCGATGCGATAATCTCCAGCGTCGCCCAGAGAAGCAATACGTCGGGAAACTGTGTGGAAAGCGCTGTCTCTGCAAGGAATACGAGACCGAAGAGGATTATCCAGTTTAGAATTTTTCCAATCAGGTTTTCCTTGGTAAAGGCAAAAGACTGCCTGAAATTTTCAGATATACCAATAGACATGCTGTTTCACCTCTGATATACTGTTAAGAAGGATTGTATATATACTTTCTTTGGAAAATCAAAGACAGCGCTTGTCCTGCACTGCCGGACAGTAGTTGCACAGCGCCTGTGGCAAATCCTTCTCTTTATCCCGAATCGGACACAGAATCTCTCCTCCCTCTTCCAATACCTTCCATCCTCCGGGAAACGGCATACCGACCGGGTGTCCGGGAAGCCCTGCAATCAGCATCGCATATCCGTAGACCATCCGGTAGAAAAACTTCGCAGCCGGCGTTCCGATGCCGACCTCAGGAGAGTTTTCCGACACCACCTCGGAAAAACAGCTTTCCTCTGCACGGAGCCAGAACTCATCCCAGAGCTTTCTGTCGCGAATCTCTCCTGCCGCGGCTTT